>JAFZPW010000142.1 GCA_017552495.1 Clostridia bacterium
CCCGGTAAAGCACAGTGGTGTCGTCTGCATGGGCGGCCAGCGCCAACAGTGCGGCAAGCGCGGCCTCCTCGTGGGAACGGGTTTTCCGCGCCGTGCGGTATGCGGGCAGCGCCAACTCCAGAACGCTGGGAAATCCGTCCTCCGCCTCGCCGCGGACGCCTCGCCCGCCGTACCGGCGGCAAGCGTCCAGCCCATGCGTTCCGCTGCCGGAAAGTTCGGCGGAGATGCCGGAAACCAAACCTGCCGCCGTTTTGCAAAGCGTATCGGACGCAAGCGTTTTCCCCATCGCGTTCCGTCGTCCCGCGGCAGCGCACAGCAAGCCCAGGGAAAACAGCGCGCCCTTATGGGTGTTGACGCCGCCGGTGGCGCGGTACATGGCAGCCTCGCCCTCCAGCCCGATGGGCCGCAAAAGCGGGAGGATCCGTTCCGGGGCAAGAATCGCGGTTTCCGCTCCCGCCTGCGCCAGTTTTTCAAAAAAGGGTTCCAGTGCCGCCGCAGAGCGGAGAAACGCTCCCGCGTCCAGATCGGTGTGCGCCCCGGTGTTCCGGCGATCTACAAGACCGGGCTTTGGCGTCAGAAGCACCTCTTCCTCCAGCGCCGCCCGCGCCAGGCGGGCGATCTCAGCGGGCGTCACGGGTTTTCTCCCATTCGATCAAAAGACCGTCGATGGCGGCAAGGAGCTGCTCCGGCGGATGGGCGCGGCTGCGGGCGCAGGCCGCCGCAGGTTGCCCGCAGACCAGACATTTGCGCGGCGGCTGCCCCAGATGCGCGCGGCTCACCTGAACGCCCGGCGCGGAAAGCACATCGATGTCCATCAGCCGCCCCAGCGGGTGGCCGGTTTCAATGGCGGCCGTTTTCTCTTTGAGGATCAGCGGCTCCATATCCACGGCAAAATAGCCCTCGGGTCCGGTGATCTTGTCCAGCAGTTTGTAATAGACGATCTGCCCCGCCAGCGCCTCGCGGATGGCCAGCACACCGGCGTCAAACACCGTCTTGGAGCGGCGGTCGCGCTTGATCTTTCCCGGCATATTGACCGTAAAAGACACCAGCGGCGTATGATAACCGTTAAGCAGGATGGTTTGAAAGGCCGCCCGGTCATCGCGGCTCTGCAAAAGTTCTTCTAAGGTGATTTCCACGCTTTCTTCCATTTCGGCCCTCCTGCTTTCCTGTGAAAAATTACGCCTTAACGTTATAAATCACGTCCAACGCTCTGCCCTTTGGATCGGTGACCACGGCCACCACCTTGTCGCCCAGTTCCAGCGCGTCGGGCTTGCCCACCACGGCATAAGCCTCGTCGCGGAGCTGCTGGATGGTCTTGATCTTCAGGCCGGCGGCGCGAAGACGCTGCTCCACCTCGGGACGGTTGGGATTGACGGCGATGCCCACGTCGGTAACCAATACGTCGCACACCGCGCCCTCGGTAATCAGACAGCCCACATGATCCACCACGCAGGGAATGCGGCCGCGGATCAGCGGAGAAACGATGACAGTCAGGGCCGCGCAGGCGGCGGTGTCGGGATGGCCGCCGATGGCGCCGCGGATGATGCCGTCGGAGCCGGTGAGCACATTGACGTTGAACTGGGTGTCGATCTCCAGCGCGGAAAGAATGACCACGTCCAACTGATGGATGGCCGATCCCTCGTTAAAGGGGCTGGCGTACTGGTTGCCGTCGATCTCCACATGATCGGTGTTGTCTCGAATGGAGCGGGCGGCCTCGCCGTCGAAGCCCTGCACGTCCAACACCTTCTTCACCAGGCCCTGCTCATGGAGTTTGACGATCTGCGAGGTGATGCCGCCCAAAGCAAAGTCGGCGGTAATGCCCTTCTCGCCCATCTCGCCCTCGATGAAGCGGGTGACGGCCAATGCGGTGCCGCCGGATCCGCTCTGGATGGAGAAGCCGTTTTTGAAATAGCCGGAGGCCATGATGGCCTTGGCGGCGGTTTCGGCAATCATCAGATCGCGGGGATTCTTGGTATAACGGGTGGCGCCGGAGGAGATCTTGGAACTGTCGCCGATGGCGTCTACCTTCACCACATAATCCACGTCGGTGGCGGGAATGGAGGCTGGCAGATTGGGATAGGCGGCCAGACGCTCGGTAAGCAGAACCACCTTGTCGGCGTAGCGGGCGTCCACCCGGGCATAACCCAGCGAGCCGCACATGCTCTCGCCCTCGGCATTGGTGCCTGAGGCGTTGCCCAGCGCGTCGCAGGAGGCCACACCCAGAAAAGCGATGTCGATGTGCAGCGTGCCGTTGGCGATGGCGGCGGCGCGGCCGCCGTGGCTGCGGAAAATCACGGGCTGCTTGAGTTCCACCTCGCACTTGGAGATGGCGTCGGCCAGTTTGCCGCGGCAGCCGGAGGACTGCAGCGCGGTGACGGTGCCGTCTTTGATGTACTGCACCAGCGGGCCGTGTGCGTTGCTCAGAGAAGAGGAAGCGACGGTGATGTCTTTATAGCCCATTTTGGAAATGGCGGCCACCACGTTGTTGAGCACATAGTCGCCGTCGCGGAAATGGTGATGGAAGGAAATGGTCATGCCGTCCTTCAGGCCGGCGGCGCGGATGGCGTCCTCCAGGGAAGGCATCAGCTTGCCGTTGTGCTGCAGGCGCTCCTGCAGGGTGGCGGTGTCCTTCTTTTCCGCGGTTTTATGCAGCTCCAGCCCCAGAGACTTCATCAGTTCGGGAGAGAGCTCGTGTCCGATTGCGTTTTTCACAGCGCTTCGACCTCCTCTTTGGTAATGATGCCGGAGACCAGCGCCAGCTCGATGACGCGCTGAGCGCGGATGACCACGGGCTTATCCACCATCTTGCCGTTGAGACTGATAACGCCGGAGCCCCGGGCCTCGGCCTCCTTGATGGCGGCGACGATCTTCTTGGCTTTGTCGATATCCTTTTGCGTGGGATTGAAAACAGAATGGACGGGAGCGATCTGGCGGGGGTTGATGACGGATTTGCCGTCAAAGCCCAGATCCTTGATGAGCCGTGCTTCATACAGAAGCTGCTCTTCGTTGTTCACGTCGGAATAAACGGTGTCCAGCGCGTCGATGCCGGCGGCACGGGCGGCCAGAACGATGGTCTGACGGGCAAGCTGAAGCTCGGCGCCGCTGAGGGTACGCTGGCACTTCATGTTGGCGCAGAAGTCCTCGGCACCCAGAGCGATGCCGATGAGACGCTTGGAGGAGGTGGCGATGGCATAGGCGTTGATGACTCCAAGCGCGCCCTCGATGGCGGCCATCATCAGG
>JAFZPW010000143.1 GCA_017552495.1 Clostridia bacterium
ATGCACATCGGCAGACCCTGCGAGCCCATCGTAAAGGTCGGAGACCACGTTTATCTCGGTCAGAAGATCGCCGATTCCCAGGCACCCGTTTCCTCTCCCATCCATGCCTCTGTCTCCGGCACGGTGGTAAAGATCGAGCCCCGTCCCTATTCTTTCGGAACGGAGATTCTGAGCGTCGTCATTGAAAACGACTTTAAGGATGAGCCCGACCCCTCCATCCACCCGCTGGACATCGACGCCATGACCTCGGAAGAAATCGTGGCCGCTATCCGCGAGGCGGGCATTGTCGGTCACGGCGGCGCCACCTTCCCCACTTCGGTAAAGATTTCTTCCGGTCTGGGCAAGGTCGACAAGGTCATCATCAACGGCGCCGAGTGCGAGCCCTATGTGACCTCCGACCACCGCATCATGCTGGAATATCCCTGGGAGGTCGTGGGCGGCGGCAAACTGCTGGCCAAGATCTTCAATGTTCCCGAGGTGATGCTGGGCGTGGAGATGAACAAACAGGACGCCTTCCCCAAACTGCGGGAATACCTGCCTGAAGACGGAACCGTCAAGCTCTATCCCCTGGTGACCAAATATCCGCAGGGCTCTGAAAAGCACATCATCAAGGCTCTCACCGGCCGCGAGGTGCCTTCCGGAAAACTGCCCGCCGACGCCGGCGCCGCCGTGTTCAATACCGACACCGCCGCCGCCATCTATCGTTTGTTTACCACCGGCATGCCGGCCATCCGCCGCATCGTCACCGTTTCCGGCAGCGCCGTCAGCAATCCCAAGAATCTGGAATGCCGCATCGGCACTCCCGTGGAAAACCTGATCGACGCCTGCGGCGGCTTTGTGGAGCCTCCGAAAAAGCTGATTATGGGCGGCCCGATGATGGGTATGCCCCAATATCGTCTGGACATCCCCGTGATGAAGGGCACCAACGGCTTTTTGGCGTTCTGCAAGGACGAATGCGTTACCGTGGAGCATCCCGCCTGCATCCGCTGCGGCAAATGCGTGGGCGCCTGCCCCATGCACCTGATGCCCACTTATATCTACCAGTGCTCTGAAAAAGGTGAGATCGCGGATTTGGAATACTACAACGCCCTCGACTGCATCCAGTGCGGCGCTTGTACCTATGTCTGCCCCGCCAAGCTGCCCCTGATGCAGGGCATTCTGGTGGCAAAACAGCGCGTCATGGACGCGCGCAAGAAGAAGTGAGGCGAACCATATGTACGATCTTTCTCAGTTAAAAGTCAGCAACTCGCCCCATATCCGCAGCGAGGACAGCACCCGCCAGATCATGCTGGACGTAATCATCGGCCTTCTGCCCGCGCTGGTGCTGGCGGTCTTTGTCTTTGGTCCCCGGGCGCTGGTGGCGGTTTGCATTTCGGTTATCGGCTGCGTCTTTTTCGAGTGGCTGTATAACCGCCTTTTGAAGAAGCCCCTGTCCGTGGGCAATCTTTCCGCTGTGGTCACCGGCATGCTGCTGGCCTACACGCTGCCCGTCACCGCCCCCTGGTGGATGATCCTGATCGGCGATTTCTTCGCCATCGTTTTCGTCAAGAGCCTGTTTGGCGGTATCGGCAAAAACTTTATGAACCCCGCGCTGGGCGGCCGCGCCTTTTTGATGGCCTCCTATCCCGTTTTAATGACCACCTGGGCCAAGGCCCGCACCACCCTTCCTCTCTTCGGCGGCAGCGATATCGTCACCTCGGCCACGGCGCTCTCTTCGCTGAAAAACGGCGCCGTTCCCACCGATATCTCCATGCTGGACGCGCTTCTGGGCATGGAGGGTGGCTGTCTGGGTGAGGTGTCCGCTCTGGCGCTGATTGTGGGCGGCCTGTGGCTGCTCTATCGCCGGGTCATCAGCCTGCGTATCCCCGCTTCCTTTATTGGAACGGTGGCGCTGCTGACGCTGATCTTCCACAAGGGCGACGCCGGCGCCGTCCAGTGGATGCTCTGGCAGCTCGTTTCCGGCGGTCTGATGCTGGGCGCCATCTTTATGGCTACCGACTACGCATCCTCTCCCGTCACGCCCAAGGGCCAGATCTTCTACGGCATCGGCTGCGGCGTACTTACCGTAATGATCCGCTACTTCGGCTCGTATCCCGAGGGCGTGTCTTACGCGATCCTGATCATGAACTGCTGCGTCTTCCTGATCGAAAAGATCTCTCAGCCCGTGAAGTTCGGCTATGTGAAACCGGTCAAGGCGCCCAAGAATGAAAAGGAGGCGTCCAAATGAATAAAATCGTGAAGCTGGCGCTGGTTCTCTTTGCGTTCAGCGCCATTGTGGCTTTGCTGCTGGGCATGGTCAACGTCGTGACCGAAGGCCGCATCGCCGCGCTGGAAAAAGAAAAACAGGAAATGGCCATGCAGGAAGTCCTGCCCTCTTCCGGCTACGAAGAGCTGACCTATACCGGCGGCAACCCCAACGTCCTCAACGTTTACAAGGCGGGGGACGCGGGCTATGTCGTCAAGGTGGTTGAATCGGGCTCGCAGGGCAACGTGGAAATGATCGTCGGCCTTGACAAGAGTTTCGTCGTCACCGGCGTTTCCATTGTTAAGCACAGCGAAACCTCCGGTCTGGGCGCCGTGGCGGCCAGCACCGGCGCCGACGGGCAGGCGTTCCGGGATCAGTTCATCGGACTGACCAGCGCCAACGTCGTAAAAGACGGCGGCACGGTGGAAGCCATCACCGGCGCCACCATTACCTCCCGCGCGGTGTGCCGCGGCGTCAACGACGCCATTGCCGCCGCCAAGACTGTGGGCTAAGGAGGGTCATCCACTATGAATGTGAAGAAGCAATTCAAGGACGGTCTGATTACCCAAAACCCTGTTCTCGTTCAGCTTTTGGGCATGTGCTCCACGCTGGCGATCACCACTTCGCTGTTTAACGGCGTGGGCATGGGTCTTTCCGTTATCATCATCCTCACCTGCTGCAACATCGTGATCTCCGCGCTGCGGAAGGTCATCCCCAACGATATCCGCATCGCCATCTATGTGGTGGTCATCGCGGGCTTTGTCACCATCGTCGATCTGCTGCTGAAGGCCTTTATTCCCGCGCTGAGCGAGGCGTTGGGCGTCTTTATCCCGCTGATCGTGGTCAACTGCATCATCATCGGCCGTTCCGAGGCCTTTGCCGCCAAAAACTCCATCGGCGCTTCCGCGCTGGACGGCATCTTCCAGGGTCTTGGCTACACGCTGGTTCTGGTGGCCATGTGCGTCATCCGCGAATTTTTGGCCAAGGGTGCTTTCGGCGGCGGTATGCTGGACGTTGCCAACGGCTTCAAGGTGGTCTTTGACGGCACGGGATCCGGTATCCAGATCTTCCCCGCGCAATACGGCGCTTTGATTATGGCCCTGCCCGTAGGCGGCTTTTTGACGCTGGGCTGCCTGATCGCTCTGATGCAGCATCTGCTGCGCAAGAGCGCGCAAAAGAAATCCGAAAAGAAGGAGGCTGCTGAATAATGGATGTTGCAAAGCTGCTGGATATCATGCTGGGAGCCATCCTGATCAACAACTTCATCTTCTCCCAGTTCCTCGGCATCTGCCCCTTTATGGGCGTTTCCAAAAAAACCGACACCGCAGCCGGCATGGGCATGGCCGTTATCTTCGTCATGGGTCTGGCCTCCGCCATCTGCTGGGTCATCAACAAGTTTGTGCTGGTGGCGCTTGGTTTGCAATACCTCCAGACGCTGGCCTATATTCTGGTCATCGCCGCGCTGGTGCAGTTTGTGGAGATGTTCCTGAAAAAGGCCGTCCCCAGCCTGTATAGCGCACTGGGCATCTATCTGCCCCTGATTACCACCAACTGCGCCGTTCTGGGTGTGGTGCTGCTCAACACCCAGAACAACTACAATTTCATCGAAAGCGTTGTTTACGGCGTTACCGGCGGCATCGGCTTTTTGGTTGCCATCGTCCTGTTTGCCAGCATCCGGGAAAAGCTCCGCTTTGCCGATTATCCCAAGGCATTTGAAGGCTTCCCCATCGCGCTGGTCACCGCCGGCCTGCTGGCTTTGGCCTTCATGGGCTTCTCCGGCATGAGCATTCCGTGGTAAGGAGGGCATGAACGTATGACGAATGTGATTTTTGCTGTTGCCGTTTTGGGCATTTTAGGCGCCGTGTTCGGCGCGCTGCTGGCTTTTGCCTCCAAGATCTTTTATGTGGAGCACGACGAGCGCATCGATCAGATCCTGGGCGTTCTTCCCGGCGCCAACTGCGGCGGCTGCGGTTTTGCAGGCTGCGCCAACTGCGCCGAGGCCATCGTCGAGGGCAAGGCCAAGGTTTCCGCCTGCCCCGTGGGCGGCCCTGCCGTGGCGGCTCAGGTGGCCGGGATCATGGGCGTGGACGCCGGCGGCGCCGAGCGCATGGTCGCCCATGTTTACTGCTGCGGCGGCGACCGCGCCACCAAGAAATGTTCTTACGACGGTCTTGAGACCTGCGCCGCCGCCAGCAAGGTGGCCGGCACTCCTATGGCGTGTCCCTCGGCCTGTCTGGGTTTCGGCTCCTGCGTGGCCGCCTGCAAATACGACGCCATCCATGTGGAAAACGGCGTTGCCAAGGTAGACATGGACAAGTGCGTGGCATGCGGCGCCTGTATCGCCGCCTGCCCC
>JAFZPW010000144.1 GCA_017552495.1 Clostridia bacterium
AAAGTATGCCGTCGAAAAAGAGTCATCGCCGGAGACACATATTCTCTCGCAAATCGTTCTCACCGCACGGATGCTTGCCTGCTTGAAGAGAGGGGATTAAAAATGAAAAAAACCGAAAAGATTTTGCTTGCCTGCGGCGCGGCCGCCGCGCCTCCCAGCAAGAGCGAAGCCCATCGGCTGCTGCTTTGCGCCGGACTGAGCGGCGGGCCCTGTACGATAAAGAATCTGGAACGGTCACAGGATCTTTCGGCCACGCTGGACTGCCTGCGGGCGCTGGGTGTGACGGCGGAAACGCGGGAAAACGCGGCGATTCTTTCGGGGGGCGATCCGTTTTCTTCGCCCCGGGAGCCGGTGTTTTGCCGGGAGAGCGGCAGCACGCTGCGGTTTTTTCTCCCCATTTTTTTGCTGGGGAGGAAAAGTGTGACCCTGCGCGGCGCGCCCCGCTTGATGGAGCGGCCGCTGGAGCCTTACGCAGCCCTGTGCCGGGAGCGGGGGCTGCTCTTTCGCCGGGAGCCTGCGGAAAGCGCTTTGTATTTGCGGGGTCCGCTGGTGCCGGGCGCCTATTCTGTCCCGGGAAATATCAGCTCGCAGTTTATCAGCGGGCTGCTGTTCGCCCTGCCTCTGCTGGAGGCGGGCAGCGTCGTGGAACTGACGCCGCCGGTGGTCAGCCGCCCCTATGTCGAGCTCACCCGCGCCGTCCAGCGGCGATTCGGCGTGCTGTCGGCGTGGACGGACGGCAACACCCTTCGCATTCCCGGCGGGCAGCGGTATGTTCCCGCCGACGCCGAGACAGAGGGGGACTGGAGCGCCGCCGCTGTTTTGGAGGGGCTGAACCTGCTGGGTGGGCAGGTGCAGGTCACGGGATTGAATACGGAAAGTTATCAAGGCGACAAAATATACAAAGAGCATTTTGAATTCCTGCGCCGGGGCTGTCCCACGCTGGACGTGACCCACTGTCCCGATCTTGCGCCGGTGCTGATGGCGCTGGGCGCGGCGCAAAACGGCGTCACGCTTACGGGTACCGGCCGCCTGCGCCTGAAGGAGAGCGACCGGGGCGAGGCCATGGCGCGGGAGTTGCGCAAACTGGGTGCGCGGGTCACGGTGGAGCAGGATCGGATCGCCGTTTCGGGCGGCCCGCTTCACGCGCCGGAAGCGCCGCTGTCCGGTCACAACGATCATCGGGTGGTGATGGCGCTGGCCATGCTGCTCACCCGCACCGGCGGCGTCCTCGAGGGCGCCCAGGCGGCGGACAAGAGTTGGCCCTCTTTTTTCCGCGTGCTGGAAGGACTGGGCATCCGTCTGCACCGCCGGAACGACGCATCAGAAAGAGCCGGGCTCTGCCCGGATGATTGAGGAACGCATCATGAACTTGGAATGGATCCGGGAGCTTCCCGCTCCCGAAACAGTCAAATCGGCCATGCCCGTGCCTCCGGCGCTGCGGGAGGTCAAGGCGCTGCGGGACGCGGCGATCCGCGCCCTGTTCACCGGGGAGGACAGCCGCCTTCTGCTCATCGTGGGGCCCTGCTCCGCCGACCGGCAGGACGCGGTGCTGGACTATCTGACCCGCCTGCGGGCGCTGGAGGAACGGGTGGCGGAAAAGATCTGCATCGTTCCCCGGGTGTATACCAACAAGCCCCGCACCACCGGCGAGGGCTATATGGGGATGCTGCATCAGCCCGACCCCGCCGCGGGCAGCGATCTTTACCGGGGGCTGCTGGCCAGCCGCGGGATGCATTTGCGGGCGCTGGAGCAGACCGGATTTGTCTGCGCCGACGAGCTGCTTTATCCCGAGGATCACGCCTATCTGGACGATCTGCTGGGCTACGCGGCGGTGGGAGCCCGCAGCGTAGAGGATCAGCAGCACCGGCTGGCGGCCGGCGGGCTGGACATCCCTGTGGGCATGAAAAATCCCACCTCCGGCGATCTGAACGGGATGCTCAACGCCGTCGCGGCGGCGCAGCGCGGTCACACCTTTGTCTATCGGGGGTGGGAGGTGCGTTCGGCGGGCAATCCGCTGGCTCACGCCATCCTGCGAGGCTATACCGACCGGCAGGGAAGGATGCGCCCCAACTATTCGGCCGGGGAGCTGCTGCGCTTGCGGGATCTGTATGCGAAAAAAACGGCGCAAAACCGCGCCGTCATCGTGGATTGCAGCCACGCCAATTCCGGAAAGCAATATCTGGAGCAGATCGCCGTCGCAAAAGCGGTGCTGCAAAGCCGGAAAAACGACCCGCGCCTTGCCGTGCTGGTGAAGGGCCTGATGCTCGAAAGTTATCTGGAGGACGGCGCACAGCCCGTGGGCGGGGGCTGCTACGGCCAGTCCATCACCGACCCTTGCCTCGGCTGGGAAAAGACCCGCCGGCTGATTTTGGAGCTGGCGGAAATGCTGTAAGAAAAAAGCGGCCCCGGGGCCGCTTTTTTGCTGCTCAGTTTTGGTGCTTCGGGTCGCTGAAGTCCCGGATCCGGTCGCCCGCTTTGGCGTCGTAGACGTAAACGGGACAATCGCTGAAATAGGCCAGCCGCATGGCGAACGCTTTGGCTTCCTGAAAATCCTCGGTCTCGAAAAACGGCTGAAAACCGGCGCCGTCCAGACGGTCCTGCATGATCTGGTATCGCATGGCATACTCCTTTTTTCGTTTTTTTTCAGTATACCACGGCACGGACAAAAGCGCAAGGATTAGCACTCACGGAAACAGAGTGCTAAGAATTCATATTTTATTCACAAATATAAGGAGAATTCTTTACAAATCCGCCGTATATTAAAGACGTAAGGAAACAAGATATCAGCAAACGGAAAAAGAAGCTGCCAAACACAGCCGCCGTTTCTGTGGAACGAACAAGGAGGTAACAAGTATGTTTGATCTGATGCCTTATGCCAAGAAGCGCTCTGACGCGCTGAGCCATGCTTTTTACGATCCCTTCCGGGAATTGGAAGAGATGGAGCGCAGCTTTTTCGCCAACCGCAAGCTGCCCGACTTCCGCACCGACATCCGGGAGCAGGACGGCGCCTATCTGCTGGAGGCCGAGCTGCCCGGCTTTCAGAAGGAAGACATCCACCTGGATCTGCAGGACGGATATCTGACCATCTCTGCCGAGCGCAGCAGCGAGAACGAGGAGAAGGACGAAAATGGCCGCTATCTCAAGCGCGAGCGTTCTTACGGCTCCTTCCGCCGCAGCTTTGATATGAGCGGCATCGACGCCGACAACATCAAGGCCGCCTATCGGGACGGCATTCTGACGCTGACCCTTCCCAAACTGGCGCAGCAGCCCAAAAACAGCCGCCGGCTGGAGATCGAATAAGGCCTGGCAGAAAGCGCCCAAACGGAAAACCCGTTTGGGCGCTTTGTTTTGCAGAAGACGTTTGGTTATGCGGCCGTCGTTTCGCGTTGCGGCTGTCTGTATTCTTTTGTGAGCAGGAACGGGAGATAGACGGCCAGATATACAAGGACGGCGATCAAAACATCCTTGAACTCCCACACAACATCCACCGGCATTGTGCCAAAGAGGGCGTAACCCAGGTTGTTCTGCAAAAAGTGAAGGAGCACAACGGACCCGAGATTTCCCGTTTTCCTGTAAAGCCATCCAAAGAAGATGCCCAGGCCGATACAGGCCGCAATTTGAACGAGCAGGCTGAAAAAGCCGGTTTCCGGGCTGTAATAAAGGAAGTTCAGGGGAAGATGCCACAGTCCCCAAAGAACGCCCAGAAGGACGACGCCTTTTCGCAAGCCGTATTTTTCCTGCAAGGCCGGCTGAAAGAAACCTCTCCAGCCGTATTCTTCCCCGAAAAATGCCAGATATGACAGCGGAAGACTGAGCAAAAGCGAAATAACGCCAAGAGGATAAAACGAGAAGGTCTGGCTGATCTCGCTCCAGCGCACGCCTTTGATCCACATGGTCAAAAGCACATTCAAAGCGAAACCCAGGGCATACAGAACAACGAACAGCAAGGCCCCCAGTCCCGTTTTCCCCGCGTTTTTCCCGAAGGACAATCCGATTGCGGCCCGCTTCTTTTTTCCCATTGCGAGAATTTCGATCAGGATCACGATTCCGCCGGCGATCATCAGAGCGTTTGTCAGAATTTCCCATACGCGGCTCGCAACAAAAGCGCTGGCGACAGACGAAAGGATCATGGCTCCGGTGATTGCGAGATAGGTCCAATAAAAAGCGCTGGGAAAAGGCTGCTCCGGCGTTTCAAACCGTTTTTTTGCCGCCATGGCGGCAGCGGCGGGGAGAAACATCCATGCCAGAGGAAACGCTCCGGCATCCAGTCCGCGCCGGTGCGCGATCCACATGAAAATACTCAATAAGGCCGGAACGCCAAAGGCGATCAGCAGGAACATCCGCATTTTTTTCTTTTCATTCATAGGTTGGTACCTCCTGTTATCATGATTTCAGCAAACGATCATTCTGCGTCTTTGGGTTGTTCTTGCTCCAGTTCCTTTTGCAGGAACCGATCAAACGCGCGCATACGTTTTTGTCCCAGGGAAGACACATGGCCGAGCGCCATTCCCAGCAGCGAAGCCATGGCTCCGATAAAGACGAGCGTGAGCGTTTGCAAGGAAAACGAATCGAACGGGGAACTTGCGCGCAGGGCATAACCGGCATAGACGGAAAGCGCGAACATGAGGCCGAAGCAGATCGGGGCAAACCACTTGCGCCTTCCCCAATAATCGTGAAATCCGATAAAACAGGAAATTACGATCGTAACTACCGGAAGCACGAGGAATTGAAAGCCGACCGCCAGCGCCTCGTGAATTCTCCCGGTAACAAACCACCACGATACCGGGATGTTGAACGCCCATATCACCAGATACGATAAAAGCACGATCAGTTTTGACAATCTGGTTTTGCTTTTTACGGTATTTGTGCTTTCTTCTATATAATTCAGATACCTTTTCGCAGACGCGCCCCCTTTTAAGAGATCGTCCAGACTGACGTTGTATAAATCGCTCATCTGGATTACACTGGCGATATCCGGATAAAATTTCTCATTCTCCCAGTTGGATAGCGTCTGTCTGCTGATCCCCAGCGCTTCCGCCGCCTGTTCCTGTGTGATTTTTGCCTCTGCTCTAGCCTGTTTGATTTTGCTGCCGATGTCCATACGGTTCGCCTCCTGACATAAGTGTATCTGGATTATAGCTTACAGGGCCGGCGCTGTCTATCAAAATATCGTTGCAAATCCCAAAACCGCCGTCAAAATGCTTTTACATCCCCCGATTTTCAGGATAAAAAAGAAAAACGGCGAGAGAATCCGCGCTCTCGCCGTCTGTATGGGATATCGTTCTTATCTTCATGCCGCCGGTGTGAAAGCGGGCGGCTTTTTGTCAAGGTCTTCGCTCCGGACGGACAAAGGGCGCTTCGATCCGGGTTTCCGTCAAAAGGCCGTATTGGTCGGGGCGGCGAAAGGCGTTGCCGTGGATCTCGCTTTGGCGAAAATCCCGCAGCAGATCCAGATCCAGCCGGGCAAGATAGACGCCCGCCTCGTCCGGCGCCTCCAGAAGACAGGTTTCCCGCGGATAGGGAAAGCCCTCGGCCCAGGTCACGCCGTCAAAGACGGAGGAGTGGCCGTTGCAGTCGGGATGACCGGCGGGATAGTTGGCGGTGGCCACAGCCAGCATATTTTCAAAGGCCCTGGCCCGAAGCTGAGACAGGCGGTTGATTTCCATGGGGCAGGCGTTGGGCACCAAAATCAGTTCGGCGCCCCGCAGCATCAGGATGCGGGCGCTTTCGGGAAATTCCCGGTCGTAGCAGATCATGGCCCCCACCTTCACGGGGCCGGCGGCGGTGTCCAGCACGGCCACGGGGAACGCTTCGCCCCGGGTGAGCAGGCGTTCCACGTCAAAATCGCAGGTGTGCACCTTGGCGTAAGTAAGCGCGCTCTGCCCGTGCCGGTCAAAGAGGCGCAGGCTGTTGCGGGGCAAACCGACCCACTGTTCCAAAAAAGTCACGCCGATGGCCATGTCCAGTTCCTTTGCCAGCATACCGAAGGCGCGGACAAACGGGCCGTCGGCGGAAACGGCCATGGCCGCATTTGCTTGGGGGTCGCCGGTAAGGCGATAGCCGCAGTTCCACATTTCGGGAAACAGGGCGAGATCGGCCCCCAATGATTTTGCCCGGCGGCAGGCGGCCAGCCCGAGGCGCAGGCTCTCGTCCTGGGTTTCTCCGGGCAGAAGCTGCAAAAGCGCAAGGGTGAGATGGGACATATGCGGCCTCCTTCCGGTCAAAGCTGCGAAGCGGGCAGCGCGGCGCGGAGAAAGGCCTCCAACTCGTCCGCTTCCCGCGGGCCGACCAGCCGATCCACGGCGCTGCCGTTCACAAAGAGCATTACCGTGGGCAGGGTGACGATATGATATCGCAGGGTCAGGGCAAACTGCGCGTCGGCGTCCACCCGGCCGAAGGCGATCTGTGGATGAGCCTCGGCCAGCGCGTCGATGAGAGCGCTCTGCCGCTTGCAGGCGGCGCACCAGCCGGCCCGGAATTCCAGCAAAACGGGACGGGAAGAGGCGGCGACGGTCTTTTGAAAGGTTTTCAGCGTGACGGTTACGGGCTCCATAGCGGCCCTCCTTTTGAAACGGGGATTATTCGTATTATACGGAATTTTCTCCGTCCCGTCAATGAAAAAGGCCCTCGGAAAGCCATGCGTTCCGAAGGCTTTTGCGTAAATGCGGGAGGGTCACGCCTGCTGCGCCGCGGCCTTGGCCAGCTCCTCGGCCTCCAGCTCCCGATAGGCCACCTTGCCCACCAGCGTCTTGGGCAGGCTGTCCCGGAACTCGATGTCATAGGGCAGGGCGTATTTGGCGATGTTCTTCTTGCAGTATTCCAGCAGGATCTGCCTGTTTTCCTCGCTGGGGACTTCGCCGGGCTTGAGCATGACAAAGGCCTTGACCTTCTGGATCTTATAAGGGTCGGGCACGCCGATGACGCAGCTCATCTGCACCAGCGCGTGGGCGTCGAGAATGTTTTCCAGTTGCGAGGGATAGACGTTGTAGCCCGAGGTGACGATCATCCGCTTGATGCGCTGCTTGAAGTAAACGAAGCCCTCGTCGTCCATCTTGCCCAGGTCGCCGGTGTGCAGCCAGGTCATCCCGTCGGGATGCTGCTGGAGGGTCTGGGCGGTCTCTTCGGGATGGTTGACATATTCCATCATCACGGTGGGGCCGGCGATGCAGATCTCGCCCTCTTCGCCGTAAGGCAGCTCTTCCTGGGCGCCGGGCTTGACGATCTTGTAATACGTGTCGGGGAAGGGCAGGCCGATGGAGCCCTCTTTATACACCGTGGGCGGGGTCAGGCAGGAGGCGGTGACGCACTCGGTGGTGCCGTAGCCCTCCCGCACCTGAATGGTGGCGTGGTGGTCGTAAAGGAACTTGTCGAACCGTTTCTTCAGTTCGACGGAAAGGCTGTCGCCGCCGGAAAACACACCCTTGAGGAAGGACAGATCTTTTCCCTCCATGCTGGGCAGGCGCAAGAGCGCCTCATACAGCGTAGGAACGCCGGCGATAAAGTTGCAGCGGTGCTTCACCAGCAGCTTGGCGTAA
This sequence comes from Clostridia bacterium, assembly GCA_017552495.1. Taxonomy (GTDB): domain Bacteria; phylum Bacillota; class Clostridia; order Oscillospirales; family Butyricicoccaceae; genus UBA4644. Next base: position 7,536 of record JAFZPW010000144.1, read on the forward strand.
CTTTCGGCGGTAAAGCGGGGCACCAGCACGCAGCGGCCGCCGTTTGCCAGCATGGAGTGAATGGAAACGCCCAGACCGAAGCCGTGGAACACCGGCATGACCGAAAGCATCCGGTCGCCCGCCCGGTACATGGGGTTGGTGGCCACGATCTGCTGGCCCAGTGCGTTGAAATTGAGGTTGGAGAGCAAAATGCCCTTGGTGGTGCCGGTGGTGCCGCCGGAATACAGAATGACGGCGGGGTCGGGGCCGGTTTTCCCGGCCTTATATTTCCAATGGTACTTTTTGCCCATCTTCAGGAAATCCTTCCACCGCAGCACGGGGGCGTCGGCGGGGATCTTTTTGATCTTGCGGCCCTCGGTGAGCATATAGCCCGCCCGGATGGGAGCGGAGAGAGCGTCCTTGATCCTTGCGAGGACGACGTTGACGACCTTCGTGTTCTGACGGATGGCCTCGAACTTATGGTAGAACTGATCGAGGGTCACGACCGTGACCGACTCGGACTCGTTGAGATAGAACTCCAGCTCCTTCTCGCTGGAC
>JAFZPW010000145.1 GCA_017552495.1 Clostridia bacterium
TAATGTCGTTGGTGATACGGGTAATCAGCGACCCGGTGGTAAAATCGTCAATGTTGGAAAAGGAAAAGGTCTGGATCTTCCGGAACACGTCGCCCCGGACGCCCGCCGCCAGCCGCGAGGCGCCGCGAATGGCAAAATTGGCCCCCAGCACGCCGGCCAGCATCATCAGACAGGCGATAACGAACATCAGCGCGCCCCGCCGCAGAATATAGGACACGTCGCCACTGGCCGCGCCCACATTGATGACATCGGCGTTGATATAAGGCAAAAGAAACTCTCCGCAGGCCTCAAGCACCATAAAAAGCGGGCCCAGTAAAAAACTGTACCAGTATTTTTTAACATAAGGGCGGTATTTTTTCATATCTGAATTCCTTTCCGCGCATCGCCAAATAGCGATGCGGAAATTGATTTTTCCCGAATGGCCCCCCCGCTCTTCGCATATGGTAAACAGAAAGGGAGGGATCATTTTGAATCGGATAACCGTATTCTTCAAACGGCACAGGCCGCTTCTCGCCGCCTGTCTTCTGGGTCTTTGCGGCATCGTGATCTGTGCGCTGTGCATCGCGCCGAAGTCCCGCCAGACAGCGGCGGCCCAACGGGATCTTCCCATTTACTGCGTCAAAAAAAGCGACAAGGTCTGTTCCCTGTCCTTCGACGCGGCGTGGGGAAACGAGGATACCCAGCAGCTCATCGACATCTTGGGGAAATACGATGTCAAGGCAACCTTTTTTGTCGTAGGCGAATGGGTGGACCGCTATCCAGAATCGGTAAAGGCGCTGGCGGACGCCGGGCACGAGATCATGAATCATTCCGACGACCACCCTTATTGCACCAAACTGAGCGCCGACCAGTTAAAGGCGCAGTTGGACGCCTGCAATCAAAAAATTCAGGCCATCACCGGCGTATCTCCCGTTTTGTTCCGCCCGCCTTACGGCGACTACAACGACAAAGTGGTTTCCACCGTGCGGGATTGCGGGATGTATTGCATCCAATGGGACGTGGACAGTCTGGACTGGAAGGATCCGCCGCCGGAAAAGATCACGGCTCGAGTGCTGGAGCGGGTTACGCCTGGCTCCATCGTCCTGTTCCATAACGCGGCGAAAAATACACCGCAAGCCCTTCCCGAAATCATCGAAGGCCTCATCCGCGAGGGATATTCCATCGTTCCCATCTCCCAGCTCATCTATCGGGAAAACTATTACATGGATCACACCGGGCGGCAAATCCCGCAATAATCAGGAAAAAGGGTTAAAATAGCGGCTGTGCCGCAGGACGCTCATGCCCACGGAAAGCAGCAGCAGTCCGGCGCAGAGCGCAACGCAAACATAATCCGCAGTTTGGAAGGGGCGCGCCGAATACCAGGTGCGCTTCTTCCCTTTTCCGAACCCTCGCAGTTCCATGGCGTTGGCGATGAGCTCAATGCGGTCCATACTGGAAATAATCAACGGGAACAGCATCGCCGCAGCATTCTTCAGCCGCTTGACAAGGCTCTGCTTTTTGTCGGCCATTTCCAGTCCGCGGGCCTGCTGCGCCGTGGAAATATCACGATATTCCCGCTGGATATCCGGGATATAGCGCAGGGCCAGCGAAACAGAATAGGCGATCTTGTAACTGACGCCGATGCGGTTCAGGGAAGACGCAAATTCCGAGGGCTGGGTTGTGCTGATGAACAGGATCACCATGGGAATGGTGGCAAGGTATTTCAAAATCACGTTCAGATGATAAAAAAGCTGCTCCTGCGTCAGCGTAAAACGCCCGATCCCTGACCAGATCACATGGCGCGCGCCATACAGCTCCACGCCGTGTTCGGGTGCAAAGACATAGATCAAAGCATTGTTCAGCACCATGAAAACAAAGGTAAACCAAAACAGGACTTTTACCTCGCGGAAGCGGATTCTGGAAAGAAAGAAGAGGATGCACGCCACAATCGGCATGGGAAGTAAAATGCGGGTGTCAAAGGTGGTCATGGCCGCAAGGCTCCACAGCAGCAGACAGGCAAACTTGGCAGCGCCCGTCAAACGGTGGATGGGCGAAGAACGCTGAATATAGTTGAACAGGTTTGTCATTTTCCTCGCACCTCCCTGTCCCATCGGATAAAGCGCCGGACGAACTCGGTCTCCTGCGGGATGCCGCAAAGCTGTGCAAGCTGCGAAAGTGAGGTTTTTTTCAGGCTGGCCCGCTGTACGATCGCATCATTCGTTAGAATTGCTTCGCAGGTGTCATCAGCAATCCTTCTGCCCTCGGAAAAGACCACCGCACGGCGGCAGTATTCCAGCATGAGGTGCATATCGTGAGTGATAAGGATAATCGTGATCCCCTTTTCGTTCAAAGCGGAAAGGAACTCCATAATGTCCGTATAGTGGCGGAAATCCTGTCCCGCCGTCGGCTCGTCCAGAATGACGATTTCCGGATTCATGGCCAAAATCGACGCCACCGTCACCCGTTTTTTCTGACCAAAACTCAAAGCACTGATGGGCCAGTTCCGGAAAGGATACAGACCACAGATTTTCAGTGTGTTGTTGACGCAGTCGGAGATCTCTTCGGGCGTATGTTTGCCAGAGAGGGCGAGGCCGAGGCCCACTTCCTCGGCAATCATTGTTTTAGAGATCATCTGGTTGGGATTCTGCATCACATAGCCGATATGGTCGGCGCGCTCTTTGATGCTGTCGCCGGACAGATCCCGGCCCGCCAGCGTGATTCTGCCGCTTTGCGGCCGTTCAAAGCCGCAGATGATTTTGGAAAATGTGGACTTTCCCGCGCCGTTTTTGCCCACGATGCTCATCATTTCGCCCTTTTGGATGGAAAAGTCAATGTCATACAGCGCCTGTTTCCCGTTGGAATAGGAAAAGTTGATCTTTTCCGCTTTCAAAAAGGCTTCGCCGGGCGCCGCGGGCACCGCGGCGGGAACGCTCTGATACCAGGCGCGAACTTGCGCCTTATCTTCTTCCGTCAGTTGCAAGCGTTCGATCCTGCCGGGGCGCATTTCCGGTGTGATGAAAACACCGGCATATTTCAGCGCGGTCACATAAAGAGGTTCCCGAATGCCGTTTTCCTTCAACAGACTGGAGGAAAGCAGCTCGTCGGGCGTCATGTCCGCGACGATCCGCCCCTCCGCCATGAGAACGATCCGGTCCACGTCCCGGTGCAGTACATCCTCCAGGCGGTGCTCCACGATCACAACGGTATCGCCGGTCTCCCGGTGGATCTCATCAATAAGCTCAATGGCACTTTTCCCTGCGGCAGGATCCAAATTGGCCAGCGGCTCGTCAAAGAGCAGGATCTTCACATCGTCCACCATCACGCCGGCCAGCGAAACCCGCTGCTTCTGCCCGCCGGAAAGTTCATGGGGCGCATGATCCAAAAAAGATTCCATCCCCACCCGTGCCGCCGTTTCCCGTACGCGCACATACATCCGTTCCAGCGGCATCCGGTCATTTTCCAGCGCAAAAGCGATATCCTCACCGACGGAAAGGCCGACGAACTGTCCGTCGGAATCCTGCAAAACGGTCCCCACCGTCTTAGACAGCCGAAAAACATCCAGCTCCTGATAAGGCTGGCCGTTAATAGTCAGTTCGCCTGTGATTTCGCCCTCGTATGAGCCGGGGATCAGACCGTTGATGCAGTGCACCAGCGTGGATTTTCCGCATCCGCTTGGACCGCAGATCAGCACTTTTTCCCCTTCGCGGATCGTCAAATCAATATGAGAAAGCGTCGCCTCCGCCTGCGCGGCATAGCGAAAGCCAAAATCTCGAAATTCAATGACAGGTCGTTTCAAACGCACCCCTCCGAACAGTTCCCATAGTTTGCAAAGACAAAAGGAGAAAGAGAGGTCTCTTTCTCCTTTTACAAGGTTTGAGAAGGATCAGTCTTCCTTTTTCAGGCTGCCGCTTTTGGGCCTGGTCTTGGAATAGGCCAGGCAAAGCAGCGTGCCGATGACGGCGGTGGTGACGATGTTGGCCGCGCCGGCCATCAGGCCCTGCAAAAACACCTTGTCAGAGGGCTCCTGATAGATCAGGATATCCAGCACAGGCGCAATGCCCACCCACGCCACAAGATGCGCCACGATCTGATACACATTGAAGCGGACGATCTGCTTGCCGCCGAACTCGCCGCCGCCCAGCGCCAGTTTTCTGGCGGCCAGCCCCATAATGAAGCCCGCCGCACCGGAGGCGATGACCCAGCTCCACCAAATGCCCCAACCATAGCTGAAATCAATAAGCGCATGACCGATCAGGGCGATCAGCAGCCCGGCCACCGGGCCGAACAGGCCGGCCATAAAAGCCAAAAGGCCATACTGCGTGCTGATATTGGTGTTGGGAACGGGGCTGGGAATGGCGACAAAACGTCCCAAAACAAAGAATAAAGCGGCGCCGATTCCGATGGCGACGATGGTTACAACGGGAGACTTTTTCATAGCAAACACTCCTCTTCTTTCCGCTCCCGGCTGCCTTTCTGTACCGGGAACTTTTTACGGTTAAATTATACCGCAAAGAAGCAAAAAAGTAAAGGACTTGCGGGATATTTTGGCGGATTTCCGGAAAGATTGACTCCGAATGCTTTTCAAGTCGGCTCCGTCCTACGAAACGCCAAAGGGTTTCCGGCTCGGCTTTGGCGCAGGCCGGGCGCCCTTAGACGGACTGAGCCGCGCGAAACGATCGATAAATTGTGTACGCTCGGCGGCGATCCGCAGCAATTCCAGTTCCTTCTTTGCTCGGGTGGCGGCCACATAAAACAGGCGGCGTTCCTCTGCCAGCGTCAGTTCTTCCTCCCGGTCGGCGGGTTCAGCGTTTTGCGGAAGCAGTCCGTCGAACACATCCATCAGAATCACACGGTCATATTCCAGGCCCTTGCTGCCGTGGATGGTGGAAAGAATCACGCTGTGTTCTCCGCCCGTTCGCCCCTCAGCGGCCAGCCGTTCCAACTCTTTCAGCCGGAGAAGCAACTCCGTCTGTGTGGGATTTTGCCGGGCCAGCGCCTCGATCACGCCCAGTTTTCCGCTGTCGCCCTTGGCCGCAGAAAGATAATCCCGATAGCGCAATTCATATTCGATCCTGCGGAGCGCCGTAAGGCTGCCGTCCTCCTTCAAAAGCGCAAACTGCTCCATTGTTTCATACAGCAGCTCCTTCTGCCACGGCTCGGCGGCCGCCGCCAACCTGGCAAGGATCGGTTTTTTCGGCGGAAGCAGGTTTTCCCGCAGCGCCCGGTGCGCCGCCTCTTTCGTGATGCCGCAGCGAAGCTTGTAATAAATGCGGAGGAAGCATTCCCCGTCGGTGGGATCGGCGGCAAAGCGGAGATAGTCCTTGATGTCTCGCAGGACGGGATGCCCGAAAAAGACCGCTTTCTGCTCCCGCATGGTAAACGCTGTTCCCTGCTTTTCCAAAAGATCCAGCAAAGGCAAAACACATTCATTGTTCCGGTAAAGGATCGCAAGCTGCCCGGTGTTTTCAGCACATCGCTTTGCAAGATAGGCATACTGATCGACCCGGCGCCGCAGTTCTGTCACGCGGATCGGCGCACCGGCGGGATTTGGGGTGTGCATATGTTTTTCATGACGCTGCGTATTTTGCCGGATAAACTCGTCCGCGCAGCCCACGATGGTTCCAGAAGAGCGATAATTGGTCTCCAGAAGCAGGATGCGGCCCTCGGGCCATGCGGCCCGAAACTCCGTCAAGGCTCTGGGATAGGCGGCGCGAAAGCCATAGATGGTCTGATCTTCGTCGCCCACCATAA
>JAFZPW010000146.1 GCA_017552495.1 Clostridia bacterium
GTCCCCTTCATCAACTTCTTCGACGGCTTCCGTACCTCTCACGAGATCCAGAAGATCGCCGTGTGGGATTTTGAAGATCTGAAGGACATGTGCCCCATGGACGCCGTGAAGGCGTTCCGCGACCACGCTTTGAATCCCGAGCATCCCGCCATGCGCGGCTCCCACGAAAACGGAGATATTTTCTTCCAGCATCGTGAGTCCTGCAATAAATTCTATGATGAGTTGCCCGCCGTCGTTGAAAAGTATATGGACAAGATCAACGCCAAGTTGGGCACGGATTACAAACTGTTCAACTACTACGGCGATCCCAATGCCGACCGCGTTATCGTCGCCATGGGCTCCATCAACGACGTGGCCGAAGAGGTCATTGACTACCTGAACGCCCACGGCGAAAAGGTCGGCCTCATCAAGGTTCGCCTGTTCCGCCCCTTCTGCGCCGACAAATTGCTGGAGGCCATTCCCGCCACCTGCAAGCAGATCGCCGTTCTCGATCGCACCAAGGAGCCCGGTTCTCTGGGTGAGCCACTGTATCTGGATGTGGTCACCGCTCTGGCCAACGCCGGCAGAAACGACATCAAGGTCTATGGCGGTCGTTATGGTCTGGGTTCCAAGGATACGCCGCCTTCTTCGGTCTTTGCCATTTACGACGCCATGAAAGCCGGCACCATCCAGCGCCAGTATACCATCGGCATCGTGGACGATGTGACCAACCTGTCCCTGCCCGAGGATAAGGACTGCCCCAACACCGCTGCGGAAGGCACCATTGAGTGCAAGTTCTGGGGTCTGGGCGGCGACGGCACCGTCGGCGCCAATAAAAACTCTATCAAAATCATCGGCGACCATACCAACAAATATGTTCAGGCGTATTTCCAGTACGACTCCAAGAAGACCGGCGGCGTTACCATCAGCCACCTGCGCTTCGGCGATAAGCCCATCAAGAGCCCCTATTACATCAACAAAGCCGACTTTGTCGCCTGCCACAATCCCTCTTATGTGACCAAGGGCTTCAAGATGGTGCAGGATGTCAAGCCCGGCGGCGTCTTTATGATTAACTGCCAGTGGACGCCCGAGGAGCTGGAGCATCATCTGGATGCCGCCGCCAAACGGTACATCGCCAAGAATAACATTCGCCTCTACACCATCAACGCCATTGATCTGGCTATCGAAATCGGCATGGGCAAGCGCAACAATACCATCCTGCAGTCCGCTTTCTTCTCTCTGGCAAAGGTCATGCCCGAGGCCGAGGCCATTGAATACATGAAGGCCGCCGCCACGAAATCCTATTTGAAGAAGGGCCAGGATGTGGTGGATATGAACCACAAGGCCATCGATCTGGGCGCCACCGCCTACAAGAAGATCGATGTCCCCGCTTCCTGGGCCAACGCCGAGGATCCTGCCGACAACAAGCATTTGGAAGGCAAACCCGAACTGGTGAAGATGGTCAAGAACATCCTCAATCCCGTCGGCAAGATGGACGGCGATAGTCTGCCCGTTTCCGCCTTCATGGATCATATCGACGGACAGTTTGAGTTGGGCGCCTCCGCTTACGAGAAGCGCGGCGTCGCCGTCACCGTTCCTTCCTGGGATCCCGCTAAGTGCATCCAGTGCAATCAGTGCGCTTACGTCTGCCCCCACGCCACCATCCGTCCCTATGCTTTGACCGAGGAAGAGGTTTCCGCCGCGCCTGCCGCGCTTAAAACCGCTCCCATCAAGGCCGGTAAAGGTAAAGATGTTTACACCTTTGCCATGGGCGTTTCTCCGCTGGATTGTATGGGTTGCGCCGTCTGCGTGGGTATTTGCCCCACCAAGGCGTTGACCATGATGCCGCAGGAAGAAGAAGCCGCGCAGGCCGATGTTTGGAACTATCTGGTAGACAAGGTGGCAGACAAGCCCGATATGCAGGATAACACCGTGAAAGGCAGCCAGTTCAAGCAGCCCTATCTGCAGTTCTCCGGCTCCTGCGCCGGCTGCGCCGAGACATCTTACGCCCGTCTTGTCACCCAGCTCTTCGGCGATCGGATGTATATTTCTAACGCCACCGGTTGCTCCTCCATCTGGGGCGGACCCGCTGCCACCTCTCCCTACTGCACCGACAAGAATGGCCACGGTCCCGCATGGATCAACTCCCTGTTTGAGGACAACGCCGAGCACGGACTGGGTCTTGGCACCGGCATCAACGCCCGTCGCAACGCGCTGGCTGATACCGTTCGTGCGCTCATCGCGGTGGAATACTGCGATCCCGATCTGAAAACTGCCGGCCAGAATTGGCTGGACGCCATGATGGACGGCGAGGCTTCCAAGGCCGCTTCCGCCAAGTTGGTTTCTGAGCTGGAAGCTTCCGTTATTGAAGGCTGCACCTGCGAAGCCTGCACGCTGGGCCGCAAGATTCTTGCGGAAAAGGATCTTCTGGTGAAGAAGTCTGTGTGGATCTTTGGCGGCGACGGTTGGGCTTACGACATTGGTTACGGCGGTTTGGATCACGTCTTGGCTTCCGGTGAAGATGTCAACGTCTTCGTCTTCGATACCGAGGTCTATTCCAACACCGGCGGTCAGGCTTCCAAGGCCTCGAACATCGGCCAAGTGGCGCAGTTTGCCGCTTCCGGTAAGGAAATGAAGAAGAAATCCCTGTCCGAAATCGCCATGGCTTACGGCTATGTCTATGTGGCGCAGGTGGCTATGGGCGCCAATCCCAACCAGACCATCAAGGCCATCGCCGAGGCAGAGGCTTATCACGGCCCGTCGCTGATCATCGGCTACAGCCCCTGCGAGATGCACTCCATCAAGGGCGGCATGACCAACTGTCAGGCCGAGATGAAGAAGGCTGTCGAATGCGGCTACTGGAACCTGTTCCGCTTCAATCCCGCGGCTGAGAAGAAGTTCACGCTGGATTCCAAGGCCCCCGCCGGCGGCTATCAGGAGTTCCTGATGAACGAAGCCCGTTACAGCCGTCTGACCCGCGAATTCCCCGAGCGTGCCACTACCCTCTTTGCCCGCAACGAAGAAGCAGCCAAGGAGCGTTACGAGCATCTGCTCAAGCTGGTCGCCATGTACAACGACTGATTCCGGCAAAACAACACTTGATTCCGGGGCTGTGTTTACCACAGCCCCGGTTTTTTACGCAGAAACGCAGCAGGCCCGCGGCGAATGCCGCGGGCCTGTGCTGATTGCCTGCGCTGTTTTGCCATATTGGCAATATTGGCGACCGCGTCGTCATCTCCGGCAGGCAATAGCCAAAGGCAGCGACAAATGTCGCTGCCTTTGGCTTTGGAAACAGTGCGGTGAAAAAAGAAACAGAGGAGTCAGCAAAAGGAATTATTTTTCATACGCCGTCCAATCGGGATCGGGGCGCATGGCCGTCCAGAC
>JAFZPW010000013.1 GCA_017552495.1 Clostridia bacterium
ATGTCGGCGGCCAGCATTTGCCGGGCGGCGGACGAGGCGTATTGCGTTTTTTCCAGCGCCGTGTCCATGGCGGATATATGCCCCATCAATTGGGAAAAGCCGCTTTGATAAACGGTTTGCAGATGCGCTGCATAGCGGGATGCGCGTTCGGCATAAAGCATCGTGCTGCCGCCAAAAATGACGGCAAGGGCCAGCAAAAATCCCAGAATGTGCCGGGTGGATGGATGATACATGGCAAACTCCTCCTTTTTGCTTTAGTATTCAGAATTCTTTATGAAATATCCCCGTTTTCCGCAGGGAATCCTGTTGCCCAATACGAAAAAAAGTGTTATAATAATAAAAATCTTTCGGCACGACGAAAGGAGAAACCGATATGCCTGAAACAACCGAAGAGAAGAAAAAAATTGTTCTCAGCGGAATCCAGCCCTCCGGCAACCAATTTACGCTGGGAAATTATATCGGAGCGATCCGCAACTGGGCGTTGATGCAGGACAGTTTTGACTGTCTTTATATGGTGGCGAACGAGCATTCCATCACTGTGCGGCAGGAGCCTGCCAAACTGCGGGAAAACACCTATCGCGCCCTTGCCAGCCTGCTTGCCGCCGGGATCGACCCGAAAAAGAGCGTTGTTTTTATCCAAAGCCATGTTTCCGCTCATGCTGAGCTTGCCTGGATCCTGAACTGCTATACGATGTTTGGGGAACTGTCCCGCATGACCCAGTTCAAGGATAAATCCGCGAAAAACGCGGACAACATCAATGCCGGCCTGTTTACTTATCCTGCGCTGATGGCGGCGGATATTTTGCTGTATCAGGCCGATCTGGTGCCCGTAGGTGCGGATCAGAAGCAGCATGTGGAGATTGCCCGCGACATTGCGGGACGATTCAACGGTATTTACGGGAGCACCTTCAAGCTGCCCGAGCCCTATATCCCGGCGATCGGCGCGAAGATCATGAGTCTTGCGGAGCCTGAGCGCAAAATGAGCAAATCCGACGCCAATGAAAACGCCAAGATCCTGGTGATGGACAAGCCGGAGGACGTCATGCGGAAATTCAAGCGTGCCGTCACCGATTCTTATGGCGAGGTCAGGCGCGGGGAAGACAAGCCGGGCATCAACAATCTGATTACCATCTATTCCGTCGCCACGGGCAAGACCGCTCAGCAGGTGGAGGAGGAATTTGCCGGAAAGGGCTACGGAGATTTCAAGCAGGCCTGCGGCGAAGCGGTGGTGGAAATGCTGCGCCCCTTCCGGGAGCAGGTAGAGGATCTGATGAAAAACCGGGATTATCTGGATCAGGTGGCGAAAGAGGGCGCAGACCGGGCCGAGCGTCTGGCGCTGCGAACGCTTTCAAAGGTGCAGAAAAAAGTGGGGTTCATTCCCAGACCGTAAGATCGGAAAGCAGGGAAAACAAGCATGATTCATATGATTAATGACAGCGTAACGCTGACCAGTCTTTTTGCTTTTATTCTTGCGCTGGCGGTGTCTTTTGCCGTTACGCCGGCCGTCAAGATGTTTGCCATCAAAATCAAGGCCATTGATGTGCCGAAGGATGCCCGCCGGATGCACAAGGTTCCCATCCCCCGCGCGGGCGGATTGGCGATCTTCGCTGGCTTTTTGATTGGGTTTTTGCTGTTTGGTCAATTGACGGCGCAGAGCCGGGCCATTTTGATCGGTGCGCTGCTGCTGGTGGCCCTGGGCGTGGTAGACGACGTGGTGGCTCTTAAGCCGCACGTTAAGTTTCTGGGGCAGATCGTCGCGGCGCTTATTCCTGCGCTCAGCGGCGTTGTGGTGACTTATTTCAGCAATCCGTTTTCCAACAGCGGCTATCTTGCTCTGGGGGCTTTTTCCATTCCCGTTACGGTGATCTGGATTGTGGGCATTACCAACGCGGTCAATTTTATCGACGGGCTGGACGGGCTTGCCTGCGGCGTTTCCACCATCGCGACGGTGACCATGTTTGCCATTGCCATCCTGTATTCCGAGGTGCAGATCGCCGTGATGATGGCGGCGCTGGCGGGTGGTTGTCTGGGATTTTTGCCCTATAATATGAATCCCGCCAAAATCTTCATGGGCGACACCGGAGCCATGTTTTTGGGTTATCTGCTGGCCGTGACCTCGATTCAGGGATTGTTTAAGTTTTATGCGGTGATTTCCTTTGCCGTGCCGTTTATCGTGCTGGGCTTGCCCATTTTCGACACGGCATTTGCCATCCTGCGGCGGGTTGCCCGCGGGCAGAGCCCGCTGCAGGCCGATCGGGGACATGTGCATCATCGGCTGATCGATCTGGGATTCGATCAAAAGCAGAGTGTGGCGATTTTGTATGCGTTCAGCGCCGTTATGGGGCTGACGGCGGTAATCCTCGCCAGCACCAATGAGGCAAAACTCATTATTCTTGCTGTGGCTGTTTTGATCTGTTTTTTCCTGGGCATGACCTTGATGACGGTGGAGAAACGTCATCAAAAAGAAGAGCAGAGAATAATCGATCAGGTCTGCCGTCAAGCGGATCGAGATCAACAGAACAGCGAGAACAGTGAGAAAGAGAACGGGAAGAAGGAGTAATCTCATGAAGCGGAAAGTCATGAGCGTTTTCGGCACCCGCCCGGAGGCAAACAAAATGTGCCCGCTGGTGCGGGAACTGGAGAGCCGGGAAGAGATCGAATCGGTCGTCTGTGTTACGGCGCAGCATCGGGAGATGCTGGATCAGATGCTGGCGGCGTTTGACGTGCATCCCGATTACGACCTGGATATCATGGAAAAGCAGCAGACGCTTTCCACCATCACCGCAAAGGCGATTGGCGGTCTGGAAGGGGTGCTTCGGGAGGCAAAGCCCGACATTGTGCTTGTCCACGGCGACACCACCACCACCTGTGCCTCGGCGCTTGCGGCTTTTTACAATCATGTTCCCATCGGGCATGTGGAGGCGGGGCTG
>JAFZPW010000147.1 GCA_017552495.1 Clostridia bacterium
CGGTTGTTATTTAGTTTTGGCACAATGTAAAGTGACGGCTTGAAACCTCGTATAGAACTATATCATCGTGTTTTTAGAACCATTGCAATTATTAAGGTCATAACAGAACAGAGCATGAAAACAATAAACCGCTTCGGGTTTTGGGAAATCAAGACATTTGGGTTATCTCGATCATACTGAATATCCACCGGATCACCTACGTTGCTTGACATCGGCACTACGATCCGATTTTGGGAAGTTATCATGCGCCCGTCCACACTGTACATGACTAATGCCCACTTGGAATTATATACTTTCATGGTTTCCGCGGCGAGCGTGGATACATCAACGATTCTGCCCGTGGTTTTGCATATCCGATTTCTTTTTTTTAGAAGTATAATGCCCTCTTTGCAGCCTAACAAGAATAATGCGAGTGCTGCAAACAGAAACAGCAGAACAACACTTCCCATTGTTTCACCTCCTGCTTATGGTATCGGCGGGTATCTCACAACTCCTTTTTCGCAAATATGCGAATGGACACGATCATGGATATGAGGAAAATACCCACGCCGGCAATACCAAGAATGATGGGTACAAGTGTACCTGATGTATTCTGCATGAACGACAGAATCAGCGTTATATCGGAGCGGAATACCTTAATCGTAAGGATCGGCCCCAGAGACATGAGCAATATTGCCGCGGTGAACACAAGACGAGCCTTTGTTATTCCATACTTTATTGCAACAGGGGTATATACTCCATAGAGGATTGTTCCTACCAAAAAGCCAACCAATGCTTCCGCGATATTCAGAAAATCAAGTCTCGGATAAACGGCGGCTATTATCGAATAAACAGCGACGCACACTCCGTAGGAAATCAGATAGCAGATGTATTTTGCGATAACATAGCTTTTTCGGGGATAGGGGGCTGCGCAAAGCAGCGCCGTTGCTTTCTGGCTTTTTTCTTCTTCTGTCGCAACCGCCTGCATGAATGACAGCTCCATCAAAATCACCATATAGAGAAAAATGAACATCCCTATACCTTGTATTTGCGCCGTATTCCTCATAAGGATTATCGCAAGCAGGGGGACAAGGATACTGATTCCTAAAAAGCCCACAATAGACTTTTTTACCAGCAAAAAGTCTTTTTTTACAAGATTAGCGATCATCGTTGCCACCTCCAATGTATGCCAGCATAATATCCTCAATGGTTGCCTTTTCAAGCAGCACATCCGGCAATTCTTTCTTCATTTTCGCCACGTGATCTGTAATTCCGGTGAAGCCAAAGGATGAAACTTTAAGACCTCTTATGAGTTGCCTGTTTTGGTCGTTGAGCAGGGCGACATTTCCTTTTACAATGCGGAAAGTGTCAAGGAGATCATCCTTGCTTTGCTGCAAGATTATTTTCCCTCCATCTATGAGAACGAGCATATCCGCGATCTTGTCCAGATCAGAGGTGATATGCGTCGAGAAAAAAACTCCCTTGCCGCCGTTTTCCATGTAGTCCATGACGATCCCCAAAAACTGACTTCTCACAAGCGGGTCAAGCCCGCTTGTCGGCTCGTCCATGATAAGAAGCTCGGCCTGATGAGAGAGCGCCAGCACAAGGGCAAATTTCATTCTCATACCTTTGGAAAGCGTTGATATTTTCTGTTTTGGGTCAAGCTCGAACTTTTCCATATATGACCGATAATCGGCGTCGCTCCATTTGGAATAGGCAGGCGCAACAATGCTTTTCATGTCCTGCATGGACAGCTCGTTATAGAAATAGCTGCCGTCCATGACAATGCCGATGCGATCCTTGATCTCCTGTTCGTGCTTCACCGTGTCCAATCCGAAGATTTTTATTGTCCCGGCGTCTTTGTGTGCAAGGTTGAGAATAGAGCGTATTGTCGTGGTTTTTCCTGCGCCATTGGCTCCGATAAAGCCGGTAACACATCCTTCCGGCAGCGAAAAGGAAATATTGTCAAGGGAAAACGCCGGATAACGTTTTACAAGACCATTCACTTCAAGGATATTATTCATAGTTAATCCTCCTCGTATAGAATATCCAACATTGCATACAGATCATCCTTTGCAATGTCAAACAGTCTGGCGTTATGAACAGCCTTTTGTAAATCCTGTTCAATGATGCGGCGCTTGGAATCCCGAAGCAATTCCAGATTGCCCATAGACACAAATGTCCCTCTACCCGCCTGACTGACAGCAAAGCCTTCTTTCTCCAATTCCTCATAGACACGGCGGACTGTCAGGACGCTTACCTGAACATCGTTTGCGAAACTCCGAATGGAAGGTAAAAGCTCCCCGTCCTCTAACTCGCCTTTTAGGATAGCGTCCTTGATTTGCTCCTTAATCTGAACATACAAAGGAACATCCGAAGAATTGGAAACTACCACATTCATTTTCTGCCGCCTCCTAACTGTGTATATTAAACAAGCACAGTATACACTAACATCACAAGCTTGTCAAGCCTTAGAGGGTAAAACTTGATTTATCACGAAATAGCGAGGCTTTCTGCCTATCGTTTTGTTGCTTGCTTCTTTATCATACACAAGCATTTCTGCAGGGTCTGTCCCATCCACAGAAAGCACGTTTATCTTTTCGCTGATTTCACACAGCGTTTTCCCTTTAAAAATCGGTGCCGACATAAAATCGAAAAGGGGATGATAGCCCCATGCCTCCGTGCCATCCGGCTTCAGTCCAAACCAAAATAGTTCCTGTTCCTGATGTTCCGGATCAGGCATCTTCCCCATCCAGCAGTTCTCGTAGCCGGGCATATCGGTGACCTCAAATTCAACCTCAATACAGCCCCATCCATCCAAAGGATAAGAAAACAGCTTTTCCAGTGTTGCACGATCTGCCTTCATAAAATTTTCTCCATTCTTCGCCGTATCACATCGTTTTTATATCAGATTCTTTCGAAAACGCAAGATATCGCCATTATCGATGGCATCACTCCGCCAGCAGGCGGCAATTCAGCTCGTACAGAGCCGTCTTATTGGAATCCCACGTCAGTCTTTCCATCGCCGCTTCATAGCACATCCATTCCAGATCCAGGTGCTCGTCAGACAACTGAATTTCCTCGTCGCAAATAAAGGCAAACGCATATTCCGGGATCACAAAGGTATCCCGCTTCCATAGTTTCCGGTGCTTTTCCGCGATCACGGCCGCGGGAACAAAGGCCATGGATCTGAGCGGCACGATATGCGCCGCCCGGATGCCGGTTTCCTCAAAAATTTCCCGCCTCGCCGCCTCCAGCGCCGTTTCCCTGTCTTCTCCGCCGCCGGAAACAAACTGATATTGGTCATGATCGGCCCGGTGAAGCACGCAGAATCGCACTTCCGGGCTGCACCGATATGGGATTGCCAAAATCTGAAAAGGCGCTCGCATGGTTGTCCTCCAAAATAGAATCTCAAGATTTCTCTTGCTTCAGATAAACCGGAACCCGTTGCCGAAGCGGCTTGTATCAAAGCCGCTTCTGCATATCATATCCCAGTTGCCGCTCGCCGGATTCGCCGTTGGCCGTATAGCCGTGTCTTTTGAAAAAGGCCGCCTGCAAATCCGTGGGAGCCGTCGTGCGCGCAAGATACGCGCCGTTTTCCCGGGCCTCGCGCTCTATCTCCCCCAGCAGGTATGCATCAAGGCCTTGATCGCGGTAAGCCTCAGCCACCCAAATCAGATCGATATGCAACGCATTCCATCCGCTGACGCCTGCGATGCAGCCTGCGACGATATTGCCCCCATCGTCCACAAGTTTTTTATCCAGATCCAAATACGGATGCGAGCGCGGGGCAATCGCGTTGTTATACGCTTCCAGGCGGCCGGCGATGAACGCACCCTCTTCTTCCCTGCCGGGTCTGATCTCAGCCGGAGCGGCCCCCAAAGAAAACCCTTCCTTCGCGGGGTCGTCAAGCCGCTTCAGCAACCTATAGCATTCGTGACCCCGCGGCCAGTCCCTGGCGACCCCAATGAGGCGGTAGCCATGTTTTTCAAAGAGCGGCCTCGCCTGCTGAAAATCGAAGTTGTAAGCATTGAGGATAACCCGGCAGCCCCTCTCCCGCGCGGCACGTTCCGCCTCGCGGATCAGCGCGGAGCCAATACCGCGTCTGCGATACGGCTCGTCCACCCACAAACGTTCAAACTCCGCGTTCTTTAATAAGTCGATATCCAGAACGCACCCGCCGATGAGGGCGCCGGCCGCATCGACAGCCGCAAAAACAAGTTTCTCCTCCTCACCCGCCTGAACCGGCACGATGGATCGACCCTCCGCAGCGTCCTTTTCCCAAATAAAATCGGCGTCATTCTCCACGCAAGGCTTGACTTCGTATTTCACTCGCCAGTTCCCCCTCCGCGCTCCAGTTATCAAGGCGATTATATCATTCGCCGCCGATGATTGCAATAAAAAACCTCTTCTGCCTGAAATGACAAAAGAGGTTTTTCCGTTGGTGACTCAGCGGGGATTCGAACCCCGGACACCCTGCTTAAAAGGCAGGTGCTCTGCCTGCTGAGCTACTGAGTCATATTGGCTGGGCTGGCTGGAATCGAACCAGCGAATGCCAGAGTCAAAGTCTGGTGCCTTACCGCTTGGCGACAGCCCAATATCGCCGCCCTCCGGCGTAAATAATGCGCCCGCTCCTCGGATGAGGAGCGGCACATCATCGTCGTAATGGGGTGGATGAAGGGATTCGAACCCTCGGCCTCCAGAGCCACAATCTGGCGCGCTAACCAACTGCGCCACATCCACCATCTGCTTGGCGTGCCTGGAGGGACTCGAACCCCCAACCTACTGCTTAGAAGGCAGTTGCTCTATCCTGCTGAGCTACAGGCACATACATTCCGGAAAGGACTGCGATGGGCTGACCGAACTGGAGCAGGTGATGGGAATCGAACCCACGTGTTCAGCTTGGAAGGCTGACATTCTACCATTGAACTACACCTGCGACTGTCAGACTTTCTTAAGTCAGCTTTTCAATTGTAATATGATTCCCGCCGTTTGTCAAGAGGTTTTCACAAAACTCCCTGCACTTCTTGAAAAAAGCTTCGAAAACAACGCTTTGTCACGACCGCGACAGATAGCGCAAAATACCGGTTTTGGGCCGTTTGATGTGATACTGTTCCCATACCAGTCCCAGCAGCGCCTCGTCGGTGACGACGGAAAAGGGATCAATGCCCAGTTCGCCGGCGGCTTTTTCCAGATAAGCGATGAGAAGATCGTAATAATCTCCTTTCTCCCCCAGTTCCCTGCCCAGATCGTGCAAAAGCTTCTCGTTCAGCTTCCGCAGCGAAAGTTCGGGAGCCGCCTCCCGCATCATGGCCGAAAGCTCCCGATAGGCGCGTTCCTCGTCAAAGGTCTTTTCGATATAATAGGTCTTTCCCCGCAAGCCGTAAAGCACTCTCTGGGCGTCGAAATAGCCCAGGCGCAGATTGGCACGGCTCTGCTCCTGATCGAAATTGAGGACGCCGCCCAGATCGGCGTTTGGGCTGATGGTGATGATCCCGGCGTTTTTGGGGATCCGCACCCGCCGCTCAAAGCCCACGCCGTGAAGCCGGATGGCGATGATGTCCCGATATCCGTGGCTCAACAGGGCATGAAGGGGCAAAACATCCTGCACGCCGCCGTCGGCATAGCGCTTGCCGCCCAGTTTCTCGTTCTTGAAGGCGGGAAAATAGGCGGAAGCCAGCAGCATATCAGGCAACTCGCCGGGCTGGAGTTCGCGGGCGTTGAGTTCCAGTTCCTTCCTGTCCGAAAGCGAATAGGTCATGACGAAAAGCTCCACGTCGGATTTCCGGATCTTTTCCTCGTCCGTCAACTGAGCAATCCTCCGGCGAAGAGGCTCGATGTCGAAGCCTCCTTCCTTCACCACGTCCCGCGCCTCCTTCAGCAGCGCCTTCAGCTCGCTGAATCCGTGTATCTCCCGCTTCATCAAGCGCTGCATCATGTCGTCGTCCACATTCATGATCTGGGAAAAGCAGATATTGCTCCACAGGTTCTCAGCCTCTTCCCGGGCGTGCATGGCCATCATGGCGCCATTGAGCGCCCCCACCGACGAGCCGGAGACGGCGTTATAGCGAACGCCCGCCTCCTCCAACGCGCGCCATGCGCCCACCTGATAAGCGCCTCGGGCGCCGCCGCCCTCCAGCGCGATGGCATAGGTTTTGTTAAGATCCAGCTTGCATTCCACCGGGATCGCTCCTTTCTCGGGAAATCTGCCCGAAACGCTTGTATTTTTACCCTTGATTTGCTACAATAAAGCAAATACACGGCGCAGATTGCGGTTTGGCTTTCCGGCGCCGATTCTTGTTTAGTATACCACCTTTTGGG
Organism: Clostridia bacterium; assembly: GCA_017552495.1. Classification (GTDB taxonomy): domain Bacteria; phylum Bacillota; class Clostridia; order Oscillospirales; family Butyricicoccaceae; genus UBA4644. The sequence goes on from JAFZPW010000147.1 coordinate 6,301, forward strand.
AGGAATGTACAGTATGCGCATGAAAAAGTGGGCCGCGCTGGTGCTGGCAGCCGCTTTGCTTCTTTTGCTGGCGGCCTGCGCGCATCCGTCCCAGCAATCCCCCGTCCAGGCGCAGCAACCCTCGCAGGAGCTCATTCTCCTTCCGCCGGAGGCCGAACAGCACACCGATTTTATTCTGCTTCCGTCCGAAACGGCGCCCTCCGCGGAAGAACCGCCGTTCCAAACGCCGACGCCGAAGGAAGACGAAAGCTATACCGCCAAAGAGGATGTAGCGCTGTATCTTCACCTGTACGGTCATCTTCCCCCGAATTACATCACCAAAAAAGAGGCCGAAGCCCTTGGCTGGAGCGGCGGCTCGCTGGAGCCCTATGCCCCGGGGAAATGCATCGGCGGCAGCCATTTTGGCAATTATGAGGGGCTGCTCCCGCAAAAAGAGGGTCGCCGGTACACGGAATGCGACATCGACACCCTGGGTCAAAAGAGCCGTGGAAGCAAGCGCATCGTCTTTTCCAACGACGGTCTGATTTATTACACCGAGGATCATTACAACACCTTTGAGTTGCTTTACGGGGAGGTGGATTGATGCGTCGCATTACGATGGATTGCGCCGGGATCGGCAGCCGCGAAGCGCTGCATGCCGCTTTGAAAGAGGCGCTGGCTCTGCCGGAATATTACGGGAACAATCTGGACGCGCTGGCCGATTGTCTTTCGGATCTGTTTGAGGACACCTGCCTGATCCTCCGGCACCCGGAAAGCCTGCGGCAGGCGCTGGGGAATTATGCCGACGCGCTGCTCCATGTGCTGCATCGCAGCGCACGGGACAACCGGCATTTTATCTTTTTGATCGTGGAAAACGCCCCCAACGCGGGCAACTGAAAAACAGGAAAGGGGTAATTCTATGAAACTTGCCGAAGCCCTGCAGGAGCGGGCCGATCTCAACCGCCGCATCGAGCAGTTGGAAAACCGTCTGTGCAACAACGCCATCGTGCAGGAGGGCGAACGCCCGGCAGAAGATCCGCAGGATCTGCTGGACGAACTGGACCGGGACATGGATCGGCTGGAGGAACTTACCGCCGCCATCAATCTTACCAACTGCCGCACCCTTTATGAGGGCGAAAGCCTGACGGCTCTCATTGCCCGCCGCGATTGTCTCCGACTTCGTCTGGGTATTTTGCGGGACTTTATCGACCATGCCAGCCAGACCACGCGCCGGGCCAGAGGCTCGGAGATCCGTGTGCTCAGCACCGTCAATGTCAGAAATATGCAGCGGGAAACGGATGAACTGTCCCGGGATCTGCGCCTGCTGGACAACGCCATTCAGGCCACCAACTGGGTCACCGAACTGTAATATCAGGCGGCCATCGCCGCAGCGCGTAGTCTTCGGAGCGAACGCAAACCCCTGTGCAGGCCGGGGGGATACAAATTGGCGGCACCCGGTTATGGTGCGCCGCGGGGCCGGCGCGGGGTTCGAATCCCCGGTTTATCGTAATGCCCCCATCGCGTACAACCGCATTGTTTTCGCGCATTGTTATTCCCATGCGTTGACCGAAGACGAGGGTGGGATCGGGGAAAGAAAAAAGAGAAAAACTCCGACGCGTAACGCGTCGGAGTTTTTTTGCGTAAAAGTTTAATAACTATAATGGAATTTCTCGCGGATCAACCGCCACAGCAGCTCGTAACAAAGGTCGCCCGCCCCTGTTTTGTAATAGAAAGGATCCTTTCGCACGGTATCTTCCGATTCCAGAATCAGGCGGGCCATCTCGTTGCCCTTTTCATCCAGAAAGACCATGCGGAAACGATAGCGCATTTCAACAAAAGAAAGGCCCGCTCTCCCCTTGATCTTTTGAAACGAACGGTTCTGGACGTTTTCCACGATCTCGGAAATAAGTTTCGGATCAGTCACATCCATCTGATAGCCGGTGTGCCCGTCAAACAGGTCGATGGTCTTAACCTTTTCAGGGTTAAGACCTCGGAGAAAATGCACCGGCAGGATATACCACAGCACGAGCGCAAGCAAGATCACGGGCAGGATCAGATGTTTTGCGTTTTTTAGAATCCATCGAACGACTTTCATCACAGCGATTCTCCCTTCCTCCGGGCGGTCAAACCACCTGGAAAAGATAGAATTTCAAATAATCGGTTTCGGGAACATTCCATAAAATAGGATGATCGGGCGCCTGCTGGCGCGTTTCGATCTGCCGCAGGGCGACGCCCGCGTCGGCCGCGGCGGCCCGCAGCATGGCTTCAAATCGCTGTGCGGGCATAAAATGGCTGCAGGAGGCCGTGGCCAGATAGCCGCCCCGGGGCAGCAGCTTCATGGCACGGAGATTGATCTCTTTATATCCCTTTTCCGCGCTGCCCGCCGTCTTGCGGGATTTGGTGAAGGCGGGGGGATCCAGGATAATCAGGTCATAAGGCTTTTGCCCGCCGCAGCTTTCCTCCAGCCGGGGCAAAAGATCGAATACATCGGCGGTAAGAAACTCCATCCGGCCTTCCAGACCATTGCGCCTGGCGTTGGCCCGCGCCATCTCAATGGCGGAGGCGCTCACATCCACGGCAGTGACCTGCGCCGCGCCGCCCTTGGCTGCGTTCAGCGCAAAAGAACCGGTATGGGTAAAACAATCCAGCACCCGCTTGCCCCGCGCCAGCTTTGCAACTGCAAGACGGTTGTATTTCTGATCCAAGAAAAAGCCGGTCTTTTGTCCGTTTTCTACGTCCACACGATAAAAAACACCGTTTTCGCAGATTTCGGTAACGGGGCTTTCGGGAAGCGGGCGATCCGCCAGCGGAAACCAGCCTTTCCCCTGCTCCAGCCCCTCCAGCTCCCGCAGAGAAACGTCGTTGCGCTCGAAAACGCCGGCGATCTGCTGTCCGTCGGCCTCCAGCACCCGCACCAACAGCGGAAAGATCACCGGCTTGAGCCGTTCCATTCCCACCGAGAGGGTCTGCGTCACCAAAAGGTCGGAAAAGCGATCCACCGTCAGGCCGGGAAAGCCGTCGGCCTCGCCGAAGATCAGGCGGCAGCAGGACGTGTCGTTTCCCATCACGGTCTTGCGGTAATCCCACGCATACTGCACCCGCCTGCGCCAAAAAGTCTCGTCAAAGCGGTCGTTGGCGTTACGGGACACCAGCCGCAGACGGATCTTGCTCTCCCGGCTGACCAAGCCCGTGCCCAGATATTTTCCTTTTTCCGAAAGGGCGTCGGCAAGGGCGCCGTTTTCGGCCTCGCCCTCTTCCCGCAGGACTTCCGCCCCGTAGATCCAGGGATGGCCGCCCTCCACCCAGCGCGTGCCCTTTGGCGTAATGATGAACCGGGGATATGCCCGCTGCTGCTTCATGCTGTGAACCCTCCCTGCGAATTGTTTTTTATTTTAGCACAAAATCGGATGAGAAACAAGGTTTTCCCCCTTTTTTCCTGAAAAACCCCCGTTTTGCTCTGCCGAACGCGGAAAACCGGTGCAAAGCAAGCGGATTTTTTTACGGAATCATCTTGACGGAAAGATATTTTTATGATATGTTTTTGATATCATATAGAAATGGAGGCCTTTTTATGACCGAAAAAACGCTGAACAATCGGAAGAACGGACTTCCCTTGCTTCTTCTATTCCTTCTGCTGCATCTCGCCTCTGCGGCGGGCATCATCATCGGCGCCGTCAACGCATGGATCCCTCTGATTATCGTGAGCATTCTGATTTTTGTCGTCATCCTGTTCCTGTATCCCGGGCTTAAGGTGCTCAAGCCTCAGGAAGCGCTGGTGCTCACCCTCTTCGGCAACTACATCGGCACGCTGCGGGGCGAGGGTTTTTACTTCGTCAATCCCTTCTGCGCCGCAATGAACCCCGCCGCCAAAACCAGGCTCAACCAATCGGGCGACGTGGACGGCAACGCGCAGAAATCCCTCGTGCTCAACGCCCAGGGCGCCGCCGTGGCCGCCGAGCTGCCCCTCAGCAACAAGATCTCGCTGAAAATCATGACGCTGAACAATTCCCGGCAGAAGATCAACGATTGTCTGGGCAACC
>JAFZPW010000148.1 GCA_017552495.1 Clostridia bacterium
AGTTCTCTCCGATTTCTCTCCTTTCTCTCCAAATTCTCTCCTTTTTCCGGTTTTGAGCGCCTTTTTTCGCTCTCCGGTCGTGGGTTCGAATAAGCCCTGTATTCACGCGGGTTTGAGGGCTTCAAACCCTTGATATGACTGGACTTTTGCGGTTTTTCTGACTTCCATTTGAAGGGCCTTCAGACGGGCATTTTCCGCTAAAGTCTTTTTAGCGTACAACACTCGAAATGCCGTAGACCGAAAGGTCTCTAGGGTTCGAATCCCTAACTCTCCGCCAAAGTCGTCGCAGGCTGCATACCGCTTGCGACGACTTTTTTAAACTTCGCAATGATCCTCGGCCACTCTCCTGCGGGAAGAATACCATTGCTGTCGCACGCGATAATACACTGTTGCCGGAAGGCAACTGGAAGTTGCTTGAATTTGAGGAGGTTTCACAATAGAATAATGACGTGAGGAGGTGTTTTGATGAACACAAAAGACGTTCTGCTTGATTTGAGAACAAAAAACGGGATGTCGCAAGAGGAGCTTGCAGAAAAGGTTTTTGTGACGCGGCAGGCTGTCTCGCGCTGGGAAAACGGCGAAACCGTGCCGAACACCGAAACCTTAAAGCTGCTGTCCGGACTTTTCGGCGTTTCGATCAACACGCTGCTCGGCTCGCCGCGCACGTTAGTTTGTCAGTGCTGCGGGATGCCGCTCGAGGACGGGATCATAAGCAGGGAGAGCGACGGATCACTCAACGAGGATTACTGCAAGTGGTGTTACGCCGACGGAACCTACACATACAGCGACATGGACGATCTGATCGATGTCTGCGTCCGCCACATGGTGAACGAGAATTTTACCGAAGAGCAGGCACGCGCCTATATGAAACAGAGACTTCCCGAGCTTGATTACTGGAAGAGATACGAACAGCTCGGCGACAATGGAGAGTTTGAGGCGTTCAAGAAAAAGCTGGTGGAGGAGATCAACGCGCTGCAGATCGAAGGTATGCCCAAGGTCGAGAAGTTGAACGCTCTTGTCGGGCAGTTTGTGAATCTCGCCTATCCGCTGCCGAGCGGCGCCGCGATCCGCTTTCTGGACGACGGGACCACCTATCTCGGCACCCAGTTGGAATCCGAGTTCGGTGGAGAACGATGCTTCGGTGTGTTGGCAAATATGGATTTTATCCTTGTCTGCACCTATGAAGCGGAGGGGAAGAATCCGGAACTGATTCTGTATAAAAAGAGATAGATTGATTCTCGAGAGATCGAATCCATCTTTTTCGTACCCGCTTGCCAAAAAACCCAGTCATATTAAGGCTTTGCGCCCATATGACTGGGCTTTTCTTTTTGCTGATCTGCCATAGCTGCACATGATTTTCGGCAAAAATCATGTCTGCCATCCGACGGTCTCTGTTTCCGGCAAGGTCAGAACGTTGTCCATGACGTTTGCTGACGTAAGCTTGAACTTATAATCCAAGTGGCTGTAGATGTTCGCCGTGGTGCTGATGTCGCTGTGGCCAAGCCACTCCTGGATCTGCTTCATCGGCACTCCATTGGCAAGCAGCAACGATGCGCAGCTATGCCGGAGGTCGTGGAAGCGGATTCTGCGAAGGCCGTTCTTCTCAAGAAGCTTCGGGAACGCAGAGGTCAGATAGTGCGGAGAGATCAGAGTATGGAAGAGCTGGAATCCATGACAAAGGAAGAACTCATTCAGGAGCTCGTGAAAGCACGGATCACAGAAGCCCGGCTAAAAAAAGGATACGAGGTGAAGGGGGATGGTACGGTAATTCTGTACGGCAACGGGAATACCAAGTGATCGTGGAGCTGTCGGGAGAATTCCCGGTAAAGCTGCTCTGTGAAACCATGGGCATCCAGCGAAGCAGCTTTTACAGTTGGAAGAAACATCTCTCTGATCCGTCCGGCAGGACAAAGGCATTCGTCAGCAATATTCTCTTGTTTCAGGAGTACCATCTGAAATATCCTTCGCACGGATACCGCTGGCTGAATGCGAAAATCCGCTTGGACACCGGACTTGTCCTCTCTGATCCCTATGCTCATAAATGCTGCAAAACAGCCGGAATTAAGAGCAAAGCCAAGCATTACAAATACAAAAAGCCGGGTGATCCCTACCGTGTGTTTCCTAATTTGCTTCTGTCTGAAATGCAGATCGACGGGCCGCTGCAGCGCATTGTGAGCGACATGACGGCTTTCTATGTGAAGGGTGTTTATTACGAACTCACCTTGTACATGGATCTATGGACTTGCATGTAACTGGCGAGAAGCCTGTTCAAAGCGAAGTTGATGACTACATCCTTTTCTTCAATGAACAGCGCCCTGCCTACTCTCTGAATTACCCGACGCCTAAGCAGTATCGTGAGTCTAATTTGCCCTTGCACACTGTCTGATTTCCCCATTTACCTATTCTTATTCTTTATTTTCCCGTGTCCAATTTTGCTGACTAGTGCAATGGAACAAGGATGTTGGGGTGAGAAAGTGTAACCGACCCGCCTCCCGCGAGGGCTTTATCTTCACCGCCTTCTGCGCCGCAGGCAGGAAAGACGGAGCAGAAACCGCATCCTCCCGGAAGCAAGGCGCTATCAAAAATTCGACAAAAAAAGGCGCCGTTTATCCAAAAAGGATAACGGCACATCCGTATTCATGCGCACATCCCCGCAAAGCAAAAAGCCCTGCGGTTTTCAAGTCTGCATGTGTTCTGACTTGCGTTAGGAAGGCTTTCGCCTCCTGCGTCCGTCGCCTACCTTCCCAGGGGATCGCCCCAGTGGCGGTCTTTCAACCAACATCAACTGATGTTTTGGCACGGCCTCACGCTTACAGCACCGGTAGTGCGGGGTTGTTCGCCCCATTCCGTTTAAGCTCCCGGCCTGACGGAAGCGCCTTTGCAGCCGAAAGCAACAGCTTGCCATTTACATGTCAATTGTTGCTATTGCTACCATAATATGGGGATTATGCTTTTGTCAAGCCTTTTTTTATTGATATCTGCGATTGAATAATCATGCTGTGCAGTATGGGCGGGACGGATCGCCTGCGGTGACTATTCCCCGTATGGTCGCGCTTGTGGAGGCGGGATACGGGACGGATAGCGGAAAACGTCCCCGCTTTTACAGACGTATACAAGCAGCGCCCGGATGCAAATCCGGGCGCTGTCTTTTTCCGCAAAACCGCGCCCCGGGAAAGCGATCCCGGGCGTGGCAATGATTCGATGGCGGATCAGTTGTGCTTTCTGGCCTTGCGGAGGGCAAGAATACGGTTCATCTCGTTGTAGACGATCATATACCCCTCGTCCACGCCCATGCCGGGCTTCGCCAGGATCTGCACGGGCTGCGTGGCCATGGCGCAGTTGACGCACACCTGGGCGCTGCGGTCGGTCTCGTTGCAGGTGCCGCCCTGATAGGCGCCGATGCCCTTTTCCTTGCAGTACAGAACAGCCTCGATGGTGTTGTTGATGCCGCCCAGATCGGGGGTCTTGATCTGCACCATGTGGCCAGCCTTGTTGTCGGCAAAGAGTTTGATGTCCTCCAGCGTGTTACACCACTCGTCGGCCACCAGTTCCACGTTGATGCCCCGGTCATCCAGTTCTTTCGTCAGGCCGGCCAGCGCGATCATCTGGGTCTCGCGGTCACAGTCGCAGTCCATGGGGCCTTCGATGCGCAGATGGAAGGGCTTGGCAATCTCCTCCAGCTTGGCCAGATAGTCGGCCATGGCCTTATAATTGTTGTTGCCGAAGGCGGCGCCGATGGTGCCGTAAACGTCGATGTGCAGAATGGGATTGTAATGCTCGTCGGTGCGGTTCTTCAGGATGCGGTCACGCAGCCAGCCCACATATTCAGCCAGCTTTTCGCCGTTGCGGCCCAGCTTGGTGTCCACGTTGTTGATGAGGGCGTGAGGCAGCACCTGCGCGCCCTTGATAATCATCTTGTCGGCGTTGTCGTAACGGTCGTCGCCGGACTGGGTAAAGATGGGGATGGGGGTCTCGGAAACGGTGCAGCCGTATTCGTCGGCCACCACTTCGCACATCAGGCGGCCGGTGGCCTTTGCCACGGCGTCCAGAATGGCCTGGGAAACGCCGTAGCGGATGGCGGTGTGCAGGCGCTTGCCTTCCACCTGAATGGCCTCCATCATGGCGCACATACCGCGGAAATCATCAGCCTGTTTGCCCACCAGCGCGGGCTTGATATACTTGTCGAGGATGGGGATGAAATCCCGGGCGAGGAACAGGGGATCCCGTCCGCCCGCGCCGGAATACTGCACGGCGGCGCAATCGCCGTAAGCGATCTGGCCGTCCTCCAGCACCAGCATCACGGAGATGGACTCGCCGGCCTGGCGGACAGAGGTAAAGCCCTCGGTAACGGGCTCGCCCACATAAAACACGCCGTCGTGTCCGGCGCCCTTTTTGATGGCGCGCTGATCGTCAAAATAGAAGCCTGTGCGGCCGGGAGAGCAAATAAGGTCTACGATTTTCATGATCTATATCCTCCTATCAAATACCTTTTGTTGCGGTTTTCGGGATCACTTACGGGGGCGGCCCACCAGACGGCCCTTGCCGATGGCATAAACGTCGTCGATGACCATCTGGAAGGAAGCGGCGCGGCGCTCAAACTTGGCGCGTTCTTCGATCTTGGCGGCATGGAAATCCTTCAGTTCCTGGGTAAAGGGCAGATTGCCGGTGTTCAGGATGCGGACGGCGCCCTCGTTGTCGCGGCAGGGCAGCATCAGGCCGGCATTGGCGCGGCAGGGAGCAAAGGGCACGTCCAGCGCACCGGCCTCGACGCCGCGGCATACGCCCACGGCGATATCGCCGCCGCCCAGTTCAAAGCACTTGTCCACGATGCAGCGGGTCTCCTGCCGGATGATCTCCATCTCCTGCGCCATGCGATCGTCATGAAAGCTTTGGTCGCCCAGCATGTTCACCACCTGCTTGGTGCAGCGCAGGCCCTGGCCGTTGGCCTCCATGGTGGGAATACCCACGGCCTCGTGAGGGCTCTTGACAATGACCTTGGTGGCGCCGGACAGCGCGGCGATCAGGCTGCCGGAGGCGATGACGCCGAAGGCCTTTGCCTCGTCGGCGGGGAAGCCGCCCATCCACTGATGGAGCACGGTGGTAACCACCACGTCGTGATAGCCGTATTTCTCCAGATATTCGTCGGTGAGCTCTTCCAGCACGCGGATGGCGGCGATGTCCTGCACCAGATTGCCGCACTGACCGTAGCCCACGGTGATGTTCTTGACGCCCTGCTCGGCGGCCAGCAGCGCTTCAATGATGGCGGCGGCGTGAGAGATGCAGGGGGGCACCAGCGTACCGGTGAGCGGGCCGTAGGGCTCGCGGTTGATGGAAACGCCCATCTCCTCATACAGGCCGGTGAGGCGGTCTACATACTGCCAGTCGCGGATGGTCCGCTCCATGGGGATGTTCTTGCAATAGGGCAGGTTGTAGGAAATGCCGCCGCCTTCGTAGCTGGTGAAGCCGCCGGCATAGGTGATCTCGGTGAGCAGGCGGGCGTCGGGAGTGCCGTGACGCACCTGAACGGGGACGCTGACGCTCTCCACGATCCGGCGGCAGCCGGCGACGCCGTGGTTGACGGCGGGAAAGCCGTTGAGCATGGCGCGGCCCAGGCGGATGGATTCCTTGATGCCGTTTTCGGCCTCTTCATAGCGGTTCTGACGGGTATAACTGTCGATGGTGGTGGGCAGAAGATCGGCCTCGCCCTCCTTCTCCAGATACTGCATCAGTTTGATGTGCTCTTCGATGACGGGCACGCCGGCGCGGGGCTGTACCAGCGTCTTGCGGGCGTTTTTGGCTGCCACCAGTTTTTTGGAAAAGATGCGGGATTCGGGCATTTTCTTGTGATAATCCAC
>JAFZPW010000149.1 GCA_017552495.1 Clostridia bacterium
ACGGGCTACACGGGCATGTTCTCCTTCGGCCACGCGGGCTTCGTGTGCATCGGCGCCTACGTGTCCGTGGTCTGCACCATGGCCTTCGGCCTGCCCTACTGGCTGGCCCTGCTGATCGCCGGCCTGGTGTCCATGCTGCTGGGCGCCGGCCTGGGCAAGATCACGCTGGGGCTCAAGGGCGACTATTTCTGCATCGCCACCTTAGGCGTGGGCGAGGCGATCCGGCTGGTCTTCAATAATCTGCAGTTGTCGTGGACGGTAAACGGCAAATCCTTCCTGCTGGACGGCGCCAAGGGCATCGCCAGCATTCCCCTGTATACCACGTTTCGCAAGGCTCTGGTCATCGTCATTTTCTTTCTCACCGCCACAGCACTGCTGATGAAGTCCAAGCACGGGCGCAATATGCTGGCCGTTCGCGAGGATGAACTGGCCGCCCAGATGAGCGGGATCAACACCTTCCACTCCAAGATGCTGGCCATGTGCATGTCTTCTTTGTACGCCGGCATCGCCGGCGGTATGCTGGCCCACTACTTCGGCTATTTGCAGCCCAAGATGTTCCTGATGACCAAATCCACCGAATATACCATCATGGTCATCTTCGGCGGCATGGGCTCCATCACCGGCTCCGTGCTGGGCACGGTGCTGCTGTGCGCCCTGCCGGAGCTGCTGCGTGCAGTGGGCGACTGGCGGCTGGTGTTCTACGGCCTTGCGGTCATTGTCATTATGATCGTCCGGCCGAAAGGCCTTATGGGCGGCAAGGAACTGCCCGTCGGCAAAATCATTCGGGCCATCGGCGGGCTCTTTACCGGAAAAAAGAAGAATTTGCCGCCGCCCGGCGGCGCCGTAACAAAGGGAGAGGAGACGCAGGTATGAAAGATATTCTCATCGCGGATCACGATCCCAACGTGGTGCTGGAACTGTCCCACGTTACCAAACGTTTCGGCGGCCTGACCGCCGTGGGCGATGTTTCTTTTCAGGTGAAAAAAGGCGAGATCTACGCCCTGATCGGCCCCAACGGGGCCGGTAAAACCACCATCTTCAACCTCATTACCGGTGTTTACGCCCTCACCGAAGGACGCATCGTCTTCAACGGCACCGTTATCGGCCAGGGCGAGGAAACCGGCCCGGATGGGGCGAAAAAGGCGGACGTCAAGCCTTTCCAGAACAAGCCTTACGCGATTATGTCCAAGGGCATGGCCCGCACGTTCCAGAACATCCGCCTGTTTAAAAGCGAGACAGTTTACAACAACGTGCTCACCGCCTGCCATGCGGGCGCGAACTACAATATTTTCCAGTCTTTGTGGCGCTTCAAATTCGGCCCAAAGTGGCTCTCCAAGTATTACCATCAGGAAAAGGCCCTGCGGGAAAAGACCAAAGCGTTGCTGGAGGTTATGGGCATCTGGCAGTATAAAGATATGATTGCCGTCAACCTGCCCTACGGCCAGCAGCGCAAGCTGGAGATTGCCCGGGCTTTGGCGGCGGATCCGAAGCTGCTGCTTCTGGACGAGCCGGCCGCCGGCATGAATCCCGAGGAAACGATGGCTCTGATGGGTCTGATCCGGGAAATCCGCGACCGCTTCGATCTGACGGTGCTGATTATCGAGCACCACATGGATCTGGTCATGAACGTATCCGACCGGATCTATGTGCTGAATTTCGGCAAACCGCTTGCCGAGGGCACGCCCGCCGAAGTCCAGCAGAACCCCGAGGTCATCGAAGCCTACCTGGGAAAGGAGGAAGATGACGATGGCAATGCTTGAGATCCGTGATCTGAGCGTTTACTATGGCGGCATTCAGGCCCTGAAAGGCATTTCCCTGGACGTGGACGAAGGGCAGATCGTTTCCATGATCGGCTCCAACGGCGCGGGCAAATCCTCCATGATGAACGCCATCTCCGGCATCGTCAAATACCGCTCCGGCGAGATCCGTTTCCGCGGCGAAAAGCTGCCCTCCATGGCCAACAAGATCGTCAAGCTGGGCATTTGCCAGGTGCCGGAGGGCCGGCTGATCTTCGCCAATCTGACAACCTATGAAAATCTGCGCCTTGGCGCCTATCTCCGCAAGGACAAGGACGGCATCGAGCGGGATCTGAAGCGGGTGTACGAGATTTTCCCCCGTCTGGAAGAGCGCAAAAACCAGATCGCCGGCACGCTGTCCGGCGGCGAGCAGCAGATGCTGGCCATGGGCCGCGGCGTCATGTCCGCGCCCGACCTGATTATGCTGGACGAACCGTCGCTGGGCCTGGCGCCGCTGCTGGTCAACACGATTTTCGATACCATCAAAGAGATCAAAGCCATGGGCAAAACCATCCTCCTGGTGGAGCAAAACGCCCTCAAGGCGCTTTCCGTAGCCGACAACGCCTATGTACTGGAGCAGGGCCGCATCACCATGAGCGGCCCCGGCAAGGAGCTTCTGAAGGATCCGAAAATCGCGGAGGCCTATCTGGGCCGCACCGCCAAATAACATCCCCGACGGCCCGGCCGAGCATACGGCTCCTCTATTTGGGCGCCCATGCGGCGGAGTTTATCCGGGTCATACGGGAAAACCGCAACCAAAGCAGCGGGAGATCGCCTCTTGGGCGATCTCCCTTTCTTTTTTGCCGGGTGTGCAAGCGGCCCGGGCCGCGGCAATCCCGCCTTTTGCAAAACGCAGCGCTTCCGTCCGTTACGGCGTCAAAAGCGCGCCGCAGGATGGAAGGCCGGCAACAAGCGGCAAGCGTGCTTTACCAACGTTCCATATTCCTTTTAAATTTCTTGATATAGGCATGCTTCAGTTCCGCTGCCGATATTCCGTAGCAGAGAAGGATGTCGTTGTAATACATGAGGACATCTGCCAGTTCCTCCACGAGGCGCTCTCGTAATTCTTTGTTCTGACTGGCGGCTTCTCCGCCGTTCTTTTTTATGATATCGATTACTTCACCCATTTCGCCTATCATCCACAGCAACTGATCTTTCCCGCGCTCGGGGCATATCGGCTTCCATTTATCCTTGTATTTTTCCTGCAAAGTCTTTTGCATTTCAAGCATTTCATTCATTCCGAAATCGCCCATTGGTTCTCCCTCCTGCGTCCCGTTTTGTTCTCATGATAAGGCGTATGCCACCGTGCGCCGCGGCTGTCTGCGGGCAACCGCAGTTTTTGCGTTTCCCCCGCAGTTCAAATCCCTTCGGCGATCCCGCTCTGCCGCAAAAAGCGGCTTTGCATCCGCCCTGCCATAAAAAGCACTTGTCCTTGAACAAGTGCTTTTCTTTTTTGCTTCACGCTTATTTCCGGTATTCTTCCATGAGCTTGCGGAAGGCGGGCAGGCTGCGGAGGATCATATCGTAGCTGACGCAGGTGCTCAGCCGTACAAAGCCCGGGCAGCCGAAGCCGTCGGCGGGCACCAGCAGCAGGTTGTGTTCCTTGGCCTTCTCCGAAAACGCCTCGGAATCGCCGCCTGGCGCTTCCACCAGCATATAAAAAGCGCCGCGGGGCTTGACGCAGCGATAGCCCATATCGCTCAGTTCTATATACAGACGCATCCGGTTGCGGTCATAGGAGGCGATATCCGGCCGCAGCTTCGTGCTCAGAGAGATGACTCGCTGCATCAGCGACGGGGCGCAGACGTGACCCAGACTGCGGGCCGCGCCGGCCACGGCGGCATAGAGTTCGGCGCTGTCGGCAGCGCAGTTGGGCACACAGACGTAGCCGATGCGTTCGCCGGGCATGGACAGCGACTTGGAATAGGAATAGCAGATAACGGTGTTGGGATAGATGGCGGGAATATAGGGGGCGTCCTCGCCGTCATAGGTCAGCTCCCGATAGGGCTCGTCGGCAATGATATAGATGGGGTGACCGATCTCCTCGCTCTTGCGGGTCAAAAGCGCGCCCAGTTCCTCCAGCGCTTTCCGGTTATACACCACGCCGGAGGGATTATTGGGAGAATTGACAATGACGGCCTGGGTGCGGGGCGTGATATAGGACTCCACCTGCTCGGCATGGAGCTGGAAGTCGGCGGTGTCGGCGGGAACCACCACGGGTTTTAAGCCATTGGCGGAGGCGAACACGGGATATTCGGAAAAATACGGGGCCAGCAAAAGGATCTCCGCCTCCTCCACCGCCAGCGCCCGCATCACGGAGATCAGCGCGGGTGCGGCGCCGCAGGTAAAGAAAAGATTGTCTGGTCCGATATCGTCGCCGGTGCGGCGGCGCAGATCGGCCGCCACCGCCTCGCGGGCCTCCTTTGCGCCGGAGGCAGGGGTATAGCCGTGGAGCGCCAGCGGCTCCATGTCCATCAGCTCGCGGATGGTGTCGGCGATCTCGGCAGGGGCCGGGACAGAGGGATTGCCCAGCGAATAATCGTAGACGTTCTCCTTTCCCACGATGGCGGCCTGCCGCAGACCGTATTCAAACAGCTCGCGGATGGCGCTTTTGGTCTTTCCGTGCTGCAGCATAACGGGATTGGTCATACAAGTTCCTCCTTTTCGGGAATGTGATAGCGTTGCGCCTGCTCCTGCCCGCTGAGGATGCGGAGGCCGCCCTGGGCCAGAGCTTCCATCTCGTTTTCCCCGGGAAGAACGCAGACGGGCGCGATAAACTGCACATAGTCGCGGATGCGTTCGGTCAAAATCCGGGAATAGGCCAAACCGCCGGTGAGGATGACGGCGTCGCAGTTTCCCTTGAGGACGATAGACAGAAGCCCGATGGTCTTGGCGATCTGATAGGCCTGCGCCTGGAACACCAGATCGGCCTTCTCATCCCCCGCCGCGATGCGCTGTTCGATGACGCGGCAGTCGCTGGTGCCCAGATGGGCGTACATCCCGCCCTTGCCGCGAATCTTCTTTTTCATCTCATCTTTGGTATATTTGCCGGAATAACACAGGTCGATGAGGGGCAGCATGGGGACGGTGCCCGCCCGCTCGGGAGAAAACTGCCCGTCGTCGTCGCCCACGGAATCCACGATCCTGCCGTGGTCGTGGACGCTGGCGGACACGCCGCCGCCCAGATGGGCCACGATGAGGTTGAGATCCTCATAGCGCTTCCCCTGTTCCCGTGCATAGCGGATGGCCATGGCCCGGCTGTTGAGCACATGGCAGAAGCTGCGGCGGGGCACCTCGGGAATGCCGGTGATCTGTGCTACCCGACTGAGTTCGCCGGAGGTGACGGCGTCGTAAATAAAGGCGGGGATGCCGTAAGGCTGCGCAATGGCCCGGGCCAGCAGGCCGCCCAGGTTGGAGGCGTGCGGCTGACTGAGCTCGTCGCTCACCAACGCCTGACACAGCGCCTCGTCCACCAGATAGCCGCCGGTATGCAGACCCAGCACCAGCCCGCCCCGGCCCACCACGGCGGAGAGTTCCTCTCCCCGGATGCCGCTGCGCGCCATAAAGTCGCGGATCAGCCCCAGGCGATAAGGCACCTGATCGGCCACCCGCTCATAGCGGTGCAGCGCCTCGGCGTCGTGGCTGACGCTCTCGCCTAGCACCCGTTCCTCGTCCCGGTAAAGGGCCAACTTGGTGCTGGTGGAGCCGGGATTGATAATCAGTTGCAGATAAGCCATGGGTTTCCTCCTTGCCGTTACCGGCAGATGGCGGCGCAGGCCATGAGGGAATAATACTTCTCCTCAAAGCTGGCGCTGCGGGAATTGAGGGCAATGGGGCATTTGGCCCCGGTGACCACGCCCACCATCCGAGTGCTGCCGTAAAGCAGCAGTCCCTTGACGAAGATGTTTCCCACCGCCATATAGGGCACCAGCAAAATGTCGGTGTCGCCGCTGACGGGGCTGTTGTATTTCTTGATCTCGCAGGATTCCTTGTCCAGCGCCAGATCCACAGAGATGGGGCCCTCCACATAGCAGCTTCCGAACTCGCCCGCCAGCGCCGCCTCCTTGAGGGCGGCGGCGTCCACGGTCTCCTGGATCTTGGGGCTCACAGTCTCGGCGGCGCAGACGGCGGCCACCAGCGGCCGGTCGTAGCCCAGCGCGCGGAATGCCTCCACCGCGTTGCGGAGAATACCCTTCTTCTGCGCCAGATCGGGATGGGGGATCATCCCGCCGTCGGCCACGCCCAGCAGCTTGTGATAGCCGGCGATTTCAATGATGGCGGTGTGGGAAATGACGCCGCCCGTGCCGATGCCGGTCTCCTTGTTGACCACCGCCTTGAGGATGGTGGCGGTCTGCATATATCCCTTCTGCAAAAAGTCGGCCTTTCCCTCCCGGATCAGGCCCACCGCGATGCGGGCGGCCTCCTCGTCGGTGCCGGCGTCTATGATGGCGTCGGCGGCAATCTCATGCCCCAGCTCCCGGCCGATGGCGACGATCTCGTCCCGGTGGCCCACCAGAAGATAGCGCAAAATTCCTTCGCCCGCCGCGTGGAGGACGGCCTCCAGCGTGTGGGCGTCATGGGCGCAGGCCACCGCTACGGTTTTGGGCGCACCGGAGCGCACCCGCTCCCGCAGCGCCTTGAAGTCTTTCAGCATAGCGGCCTCCTTATGCGCGCACCGCGTCGTAGCCGGCACGATAGGCCCGCAGATTGAGCGCGCGGAACTTTTCGGGGACGGTCTCGGCAATCACCGATTCCCAATCCACCACGTCCTCCATGTGCAGAGCCTTGACCATGCTGCCGAACAGCACGATGTTCATGCACTTGGCGCTGCCCAGCTCGTGGGCGATGCGCCCCGCCTCCAGCACATGGCAGCAAAAGTGTTTCTCCATGGCCTCGAGGCAGCCGGCGGGATATTCGCACAGGCCCGCCGCGATGCTGGAGGACGCCATTTCGTAATCGTTGATGACCACTACGCCGTCGGGCTTGAGATAGTCGGCATAGCGGACGGCCTCCATCTTTTCAAAGGCCACAATGATGTCCGCGGCGCCCTTGCCGATGACGGGGGAGTTGACCTTTTCGCCCCAGTGCACCTGAGTGGAAACGCTGCCGCCCCGCTGGCTCATGCCGTGGACCTCGGACATTTTTACGTCGTAGCCGGCCCGCATCAGGCCGCCCACCAAAACCTTGGCGGTGAGGATGGCGCCCTGACCGCCTACGCCAACCAACAGCGCGCTTTTATTCTTTGTCATGGCTCATTTCTCCTCTCTGCTGATGGCCCCCATGGGGCAGACCTGGGCGCACACGGTGCAGCCCACACACTGATCCCGGTCGATCCGGGCCTTCTTGCCTTCCACGATCACGGCGGGGCAGCCCACGCTCAGGCACCGCTTGCAGCCGATGCACTTGTCGGGATCCACCGCGCATTTGCCGATGTCGTGCTTGATCCGTTTAATCAGCAGGCAGGGGCGGCGAGTGATGATGGCGGCGGGCACCGAAGAGGCCAGCGCGTCCTGCACGGCCCGCTCCATGGCGGCCAGATCCTGGGGATCGACGATGATGACGTTTTCATAGCCGTATGCTCGGAGGATCTCCTCGATCTTCAGGCTTTCGGCCATATCGCCCTGCAAGGTGAAGCCGCTGCCGGGGTTTTCCTGATGGCCGGTCATGCCGGTGATGGAGTTGTCCAGCACCACGGGAATGACCTTGCCCTTGTTGTAGACGATCTCGGCGGCGCCGGTCATGCCGCTGTGGAAGAAGGTGGAGTCGCCCATGACGCCAAAGACCTTTTTGTCGGTGACGCCGGCCATTTCAAAGGCCTTCGCCATGCCCATGGCCACGGTGAAGCCGCCGCCCATGCACACGCAGCTATCCAGTGCGCTGAGGGGCGCGGAGCCGCCCAGGGTATAGCAGCCGATATCGCCGGCCACCACAAAGTCCTTGTGTCTGGACATGGTGTAGAAGAAGCCTCTGTGGGGGCAGCCGGGACACAGTGCCGGCGGACGGGAAACGGCGGAAACACCCACGTCGGTGACGGGGGCCGCTTCTCCGAAGACCCGCTGGCGGATGAGCTGGGGATTGAGCTCATAGAGCCTGCCCGTCAGCTCCTTGCCCACGCAGGGAATGCCGGCGGCGCGGATCTGCGCCTCCATAAAGTCCTCCAGCTCCTCGATGACATAGAGCTTTTCCACCTTGGAGGCAAAGTCCCGGATGAGCTCCATGGGCAGGGGATTGGTAATGCCCAGTTTTAGGAAGGAGGTGTCCGCGGGGAAGGCGTCCTTGGCGTACTGATAGGCGATGGAGGCCGTGACCACGCCGATCTTCGTGCCGTTCATCTCCACCCGGTTGAGAGGGCTGGCGCAGGCAAAGCGCTCCAACTCCTCCATGTTTTTCTCCAGCTTGGGATGATTCAGCATGGCGTTGGCGGGCGAGGCGATGTATTTTCTGGTGTTGCGGGCATAGGGCGGAACCGGCCGCTCCTCCCGCTGTCCCAGGGTCACCAGGCTCTTGGAATGGGCCACGCGCGTGGTGGTGCGGAACAAAACCGGCATATCGAACTGCTCGGAGATGCGGTAGGCCTCCTTCATGAAGTCCAGGCACTCCTGCGAATCAGAGGGCTCCAGCATGGGGAGCTTGGCCGATTTGGCATAATACCGATTGTCCTGCTCGTTCTGGGAGGAATGCATACTGG
The DNA here is from genome assembly GCA_017552495.1 of Clostridia bacterium. Lineage (GTDB taxonomy): Bacteria > Bacillota > Clostridia > Oscillospirales > Butyricicoccaceae > UBA4644. Next base: position 8,485 of record JAFZPW010000149.1, read on the forward strand.
GGTCGTCGGCCGAAACGATGACGAAACCGCCGCCCACGCCGTTGTAGGCTGCGGTGTAGATGGGGTCGGCCGCCACGTTGACGCCAACGTGCTTCATGGCGCACAGGCTGCGGACGCCGGCGATGCTGGCGCCGTAGGCCACCTCTGTGGCCACCTTTTCGTTGGGGGCCCATTCGCAGTAAAGGGCATCCTTGTACTGCGGGAGCTCCTCAAAAATTTCCGTGCTGGGCGTGCCGGGATAAGCCGAGCACACCTTCACGCCGGCCTCATAAGCGCCTCTGGCGATGGCCTCGTTGCCGGAAAGCAGATGTCGATCCAATTGTATGACCACCTTTCTGTTTGTTGGGTGTTGATTTGTCTACATTTTACAAAAATATTTTACCGAAAACCTTGCAAACTGGCAAGAGTGAACTTATAATAGAGATATAAGCAAAACTTATTCCACGCGGTGAGGTGAATCTTATGACCATGCAGCAGGTGCTTTACGTTTTGGAGGTGGCCTCCGTCCTCAGCGTGTCCCGGGCGGCCAGGCGGCTTTATATCTCCCAGTCCGCCCTTTCCCAGCAGATCCGCCGTCTGGAGCAGGAGTTGGGCTATCCCCTGTTTTCCCGCACGGCCCACGGCATCCGCCTTACAGCGGAGGGCGAGAATTTTTGCGCCGAGGCAGCTCCCGTGGCCGACGGCTGGCGGGCGCTGTGCCGCCGCACAGCTCACGGCAAAGCGCCGGAACCCATCCGTCTGCGGCTGGGGGTGGGCTCCCGGGTCTATTCCAATCATCTGTTCCGGGAGGTGCTCTCCTATTTTGAGGCCGACCCCCGCACCGAGGTCACCTTCGTCACCGAGGCGGGGCGCGACGTACTGGAGGCGCTGCAAAGCGGCGCGCTGGATCTGGCGCTGGATCGCCTGCCCTCGGGAGACGAGACGGCGAAGGAGGGCCGCTTCTTTTCCTGCGAACTCATCCGCGAGCGGCAGTGCGTCCTTATGACCCGCGACGATCCCCGGGCCTCTCTTTCCGCCATCTCCTTCGGCGATTTGCAGGGCGGCGTCATGATTTCCGGGCTGGAGGATTCCGCTGAGGACCGAACGCTGAAGGATCTCTGCCGGAAATACCGCATCACCCTCAACCGCATCTTCCGCTCCGACGGCATCGAAACCAATATGCGGCTGGTGCGCGACGGGATGGGCGTGGTGCTGGGGCCTCAGTCCTTTGCCGACTATTTCGGCGTGGCGGCCGTTCCTCTGGTGCCCGAAACCTGGGTGGCTCTGCGCTTCCTTTGCCTGAAAAGCAGCCTCCGTCGGCCGGAAATCACCGGCTTCCGGGACTATCTGCTGGACATCTGCCGCAAACGGGAAGCGGAAAAAACCGCGCTTTGATTGCCGCATAAAAAAAAGCCGGACGGCCTTTCTCCCGGCCGCCCGGTTTTCTATTCTATATCGTTATTCCACGCCGATCACATAGCTGTAAACCGGCTGACCGCCGCACAGCACGTTGATCTCGGCGTCGCCCGCCAGTTTTTCAAAGCAGCCGCGCACCGATTCCGCCTGCTGCTCGTCGGCGCCCTCGCCGTGGAAGATGTTGATGAAATTGCACCCGCCGGCGCAGAGCTGCTCGGCCAGCGCGCGAACCACCTTGCCGAAATCCCGGCCGGTGGACACCAGCTTGCCCTCGGCCAGCGCCATATAATCGCCCTGGAGGATGTCGCGCCCGTCAAAGACGCTGTCCCGAGCGGCATACGTGATCTGTCCCGTGCGAACCCGGGACAGCGCCGCCTCCATGTTGCTCTGGTTGACGTCGGGCTCCAGGTCGTGGTCAAAGGACAGCATGGCACAGATGCCCTGGGGCACCGTCCGGGTGGGAAGCACCACCACCTGCTTATCCGACAGGGCGGCGGCCTGCTGAGACGCCATGATAATATTCTTGTTGTTGGGCAGCACAAAAACGATCTCCGCCGGGGTAAGATCCACCGCCCGCAAAATATCTTCGGTGGAAGGGTTCATGGTCTGTCCGCCCATGACCACCTGATCGGCGCCCAGCTCGTGGAAAATGTCCACCAACCCGTCGCCGGCGGCCACGGGGACGAAGCCGTAGCGGGTGACGGGGGCGACATGCTCCCGCTTGCCCATGTCGGCGGCGGTTTCCTCCGCCACCTTCTTCCTGTGCTGCTCCACCATGTTCTCGATCTTCACGGTGATGAGCTGACCGTATTCCAGACCCATATGCAGCGCCCGGTCGGGCGTGTTGGTATGGACATGGATCTTGATGATCTCATCGTCCTCCACCACCACGACGCAGTCGCCGATAGAGGCCAGAAACTGCCGCAGCTCGTCGGGATCCTTTTCCTTGTTCTCCCGGGCGGCGATAAACTCGGTGCAGTAGTCAAAATTGATCTCGCCCTCGTCAAAGGCCGAAAAATCGGCGCTCTCCACCGTGATGGCGGGATTGACCACCGGGACGGGGATCTTCCGCGCCAGACGGGTGATGGTGCCGCTGACGGCATCCTGCATTCCCTGCAAAATCAGCACATAACCGAACGCGCCCGCGTCCACCACGCCGGCTTTTTTCAAAACCGGGTTCTGGTTGGTGGTCTCGTCCAGCGCTTTGCGGGCCGCTTTGATGGCGGCGGTGAAAATCACATCCGGATCGCGGCTGCGCTTGGATGCCTTGACGGCGGCGTCGCCCGCGATGCGGGACACGGTAAGGATGGTACCCTCGGCGGGCTTCATCACGGCTTTATACGCCGTGGCGCTGCCCTCGGCCAGCGCCTGGGCCCGCACGGCGCCGTCTGCGGTGCGGACGTCCTTCATAGCCTTGCCGATGCCGCGGAACAGAAGCGACGTGATGACGCCGGAATTGCCCCGGGCGCCCCGCAGCAGCGCGCTGGAGGTCACCTCCAGGGCGCGGCCCAGCGTGGGGCTTTCCAGCTTGTTCAGTTCGTTCACCGCGTTGTTCAGGGTCATGGACATATTGGTGCCGGTATCGCCGTCCGGCACGGGGAACACGTTGAGGGCGTTGATCTCCTCCATCCGGTCCTCCACCGCGGCGGCAGCCTGCAAAATCATTTCCTTATAGACTTCGCCATCGATCATTCTTGCCAATTTGATTGCCTCCTAACTTCGATCAAGCCTTGACCGCCTCTACGAAGATCCGGATCTTCTCCACCGCCACGCCGCAGGTCTGCATCACGCGGTAGCGCACCTGATGCTGCAGGTTCCGGCAGGTGGTGCGGATGTTGACGCCGCTGTCCAGCGCCACATGCAGGTCAAGCTCAATGCAGTCCCCCTGGGTGCGGACGGAAACGCCCTGCGTTTGCTTTTCGCCCCGGAGCAGATGGAAAAGTCCATCCATGGGAGAACGGGCTGCCATGCCCCGCACGCCAAAGCAGGACGCCGCGGCGGCGCCGGCCACCGAAGCCACCACATGATTGGCGATACAGATCTCGCCGTTCTGGGTATCCATTCGCATTGCGCATCCCCCTTTTTCTCAGACTGCTGACAACATACGGATGAATTATATCACACTTACCGGAAGATTTCACCCCCTTTTCAAAAAAAGTTTGCGTTTTTTTCGTTTTGCGGGGCGTTTTCCGCTGTTTTTTCTCTCAAAACCGCGTGGAAATCCGCCTGGTTTCGGCCCTCGCGCTTTACTTTTTGTTAGGGTCATGCTACAATCATAACAAACCAAAGCGGGATCCCCCCGCAGAAAGAGGACATTATGGAACGGGAACCTTTGATCTATATTGACCGGAGAAACACCGACTGTTATAAGTGGGACGGCCTGAGCGCCCAGTTCGGCGAAGCCGAGCTGCTGCCTCTTTGGGTGGCGGACATGGACTTCCAGTGTCCCGCGGCGGTGCGGCAGGCCATCTCCGCCTGGGCGGCTCACGGGGTGTTTGGCTATTACAAGACCCCCGGTCGTTATTTCGACGCCTTTCTCCGCTGGGAGCGGGAGGAGCACGGCTTTTCCATGGAGCGGGAATGGCTGCGCTTTTCCCCGGGGATCGTTTCGGCTCTGTATTGGGCGGTGCAGTTTCTCACCGAGCCGGGCGACGCCGTGACGGTGCTCACCCCGGTCTATTATCCCTTCCTCAACGCCGTTCGGGACAACGCCCGCATCGTTTCGGCTTGCCCGCTGAAAAATCAGGGCGGCATTTATTCCATCGACTTTGATGGGCTGGAGCGCCTTTTGGACGAAAGCGGCTCCCGCCTGCTGATCTTCTCCTCGCCCCATAACCCCGTGGGCCGGGTGTGGACGCGGGACGAACTGGAACGCATCTGCCGCATTTGCGAAAAGCGGGGCGTTACCATCCTCTCCGACGAGATCCATCAGGATCTGATCCTGGGCGACAAGCCCCACATCCCAACCGCCTCGCTGGGCATCGGCCGGGTCATCACCTGCTGTTCGGCCTCCAAGACCTTTAACATCGCGGGGCTGAAAAACGCCTTTGTCATTCTGCCCGACGACGAGCTGCGGGCCGCCTTCGACGCCTATGTCAAACGCATTTTCGTGACCGACGGGCCCTCGGTGGGTTATGTGGCGGCCACGGCCGCCTTCGAGGGCGGCAAGCCCTGGCTCCGCTCGCTGCTGGAGCAGGTGCGGGAAAATTATCAGGCCGCCTGCGGCGAGCTGCTGGACGCCCTGCCCCGGGCGGTGATCTCTCCGCTGGAGGGCACGTATCTCATGTGGATCGACCTGCGGGACTGCCTCGATCCCGAAAAGACCAAGGCGGTCATTCAGGACGCCTGCGGTCTGGCGGTGGATTACGGCGAGTGGTTTGGCGGCGACGAATGGAAAGGCTTCATCCGCCTCAATCTGGCCACCTCCATGGACAACGTGATGCTGGCGGTGCGCCGCATCATCGCCGCGCTGACCGATTGAACCGCGCCGGGCCTTTTCCCCCTTCCGGCTTCTTTGGCGGACTTGTGACGGTTCCCCCTTGACAAACGGGAAACACCCGGCTATAATGATTGCGTTATCTTCAGGGCGGGGTGCAATTCCCCACCGGCGGTAAAGTCCGCGAGCCTTCGGGCCGACCCGGTGAAACTCCGGGACCGACAGTA
>JAFZPW010000150.1 GCA_017552495.1 Clostridia bacterium
ACGGGGGCGCAATCCTTTTCCAGCACCCAGTTCCGGGAACTCACCGGCGGCGCCGGCACGATCTTTTCGGGCGACCAACAGGACATCCGCATGATCCTCTCCTCCATTCCCTCCTTCAGTCTGGTTCCCTGCAGCGAGGCGCTGCTGAAATCGAGCGGCACCATCATGGAGGGTCTCAAATGCGTCCCCATCGAGGGGCGGGATCAGGGCGGCGAATATTACGCCGTTTACCGCAAGGAATTTCCCGCCGCGGGGCTCAGCCGCCGGCTTACCGAGCTGCTGACCGCCCGGCTGACAGGGAAATCTGTCTGATTCTTCGACGGTTCTCCCCTCTTTTCTCCCCCGCGTTCCGCTATACTGTCCATGAAAAAGGAGTTTTTATGATCGTTCTTGCCATCGGCGACGCGGTGGGCGATCCCGGCGTCGATCTTCTCTCCCGCCGCCTGCGTCAGCTCAAAAAACAGACCGGCGCCGATCTCACCGTGGTCAACGGGGAAAACGCCGCCGGCGGACGGGGCATCACCCCCGCGCTGGCCGAAGATCTTTTTGACGCGGGAGCCGACGTGATCACCCTGGGCAACCACACCTTCGCCAACCGCCAGATCTGCGATTATCTGGACGAGCGGCGGCACATTCTGCGTCCCCTCAACTATCCCGCGCAGCAGCCCGGCGCGGGCTATACGCTCATCGAGTGCGGCGGAAAGCAGGTCTGCGTCTTTCTGCTCCATGGACGGGTGGGGATGGACTATAACGTGTCCTCTCCCTTCGCCGCCGCCGACCGTTTGCTGGCAGAGGTCAGAGCCGACCTGTATCTGGCCGAGATCCACGCCGAGGCCACCTCGGAAAAGCAGGCCATGGCCTACCATCTCAATGGCCGCTGCGCCGCCCTTTGGGGCACGCACACGCACGTCCCCACCGCCGATGCCCGCGTCCTTTCTGGCGGCACCGGATATATTACCGATCTTGGCATGACCGGCGGGGTCGATTCGGTGATCGGCGTATGCTGGGAGCAGAGCCTCGGTATGTTCCGGGGCGAACTTACCGGCCGGTTCCGCCCCTCTGACCGGGATCTTCGCATTCAGGGCGCCATATTCGATATCAACGGCGACGGCCGCTGTCGCAGCGCGGCGCGAGTCGAGCTTGCCGATTGACGATCCGTCGTTTATCATAAAAAAAGGAGTCTTACCTTATGTCCGAACTGCGCAGAGAGCAAAACGGCGACCTGATTTGGTTCACCTCGCCGCAGCTTTCGGTCTATCCCCGTCTGAAGCACGCCTACTTCACCCGCAAGGGCGGCGTTTCCTCCGGTATTTATGAAAGCCTCAATTTCCGCTTTACCGGCACCGACAGCCGGGACAATCTTTTGCAGAACTACGACATTGCCGCCCGTCTTTTGGGCGGCGACGCCAGCCATGTGATCCGCACCGCACAAAAGCACACCGACAACATCGTCACGGTATCGCAGCCGGTTACCGCCTTTACCAACGCCGGGGACGGCGACGAGGGCGTGGACGCGCTGATTACCAACGTCCCCGGCGCGGTGCTCACAGGCTTTTACGCCGACTGCCAGCTTGTGATGCTCTATGACCACCGACATCGGGCCTGCGGCGTCGTTCATGCCGGCTGGCGTGGCATCGCCAAGGAGATCGTCCGCAAAACCATCGAGACCATGCACGACGCCTATGGCTGCGACCCCCGGGAAATGATCGCCGTGGTGGGGCCCTCTATCTGCCGCTCCTGCTTCGTCACCGACGACGACGTACCAGACGCCATGCGGGACGCTTTCGGCGGCATGGTGCAGGAATATATGTACCGGCAGAACGACAAGTGGTGCGTCGATTTGAAAAACATCACTTACGCCATGCTCCTGCGGGCCGACATTCCCGCCATCAACATCGACATTTCCAACTACTGCCCCTGCTGCGGGGACAAGACCCTCTGGTGGTCCCACCGCCGTCTGGGCGAAAACCGCGGCGTTCACGCCGGAATGATCTGTCTGACGGAATAAAGGAAGCGGACACGGCGCGCCGTGTCCGCATTTTTATAGACATTCCCCGTCCGGTTCCGCATTTCCCGCAATGTGTCGTGGTATTGTTCCGCGAAACGCCTTATTCTGGCACCGAAAGGAGCGCAACATGGATCAGAAAAAAATTGGCGCATTTCTGAAAACCCTTCGCAGGGAAAAGGGCGTCACGCAGGAACAGCTCGGCGAACGGCTGGGCGTCAGCAGCAGAAGCGTTTCCCGCTGGGAAACCGGCTCCAACCTGCCCGATTTCACTCTGCTCATCGAGCTTGCCAAATACTATGACATCGAGATCGGCGAGATCCTCGCCGGAGAAAGGACGGGGCAAACGATGGATCAAAAAACCGAAAACACCCTTTATCAAATCGCGGACTATACCGCACAGGAAAAAGAACGGCTTTCGCTGCGGTCGCACAAGACTTTGGGCGCGGGGATCTTTCTCTATGCGATGCTGAAGCTTATGGGGCATCTTGGTCTTTTGGCCGGCAGCCCTTGGAATGCTGTTGCAGACTTCGCCTCAGGCGCAGTCTGCGGCTGCGTGCTCGCGGCGTTTCTGATGACCAGTCCGCTGGGGCTCCGCCTCCGGGCGGCCAAGCGCCGCCTTTTGCGCAGAGAGCGGGAAAGTTGACCTCTGCAAAACGAAAACCGCGCCCGATGGCGCGGTTTTTTGTATGCTTGCGGAAAAACGCGTTCATTTCCCCACCCGCATCACCAGCGTATGGGGCGGAAGCGCGGACGTCAGCTCCACCGTGTCGTCCTCGGCAAAGCGCACCTCCTGGCGGAACGCCAAAAACGCCTCCACCGTCCCCAAAACGGGATACCCCATCTCCCCGCTGCGATAATGCATGGGAACGACACATCCCGCGCCAAGCTGGCGGGCCACCTCGTCAGCCTGTTCGGCATCAATGGTGTAATGGCCGCCCACGGGGATCAGAAGCACGTCCACGCGGCCCAGCGCCGCGACCTGCTCCGGGGAAAGCGTGTGCCCCAGATCGCCCATATGCGCCAGCCGCACGCCGCCGTATTCCAGCACATGGATGCGGTTTTCGCCCCGCAAGGCGCCCTGCCGGTCGTCATGGAACACGTCCAGCGTTTCCAGGACAAAGGGGCTCTCGCCCTCCCACGGAAGAAGGGTCACGCCCTCGGCCCAGCCGTGGTCGTGATGCCCGTGGCTGCAGAGCACCTGATGGGCCGAAAGCCGCAGGGGCGGCAGGCCGGGGACCGAGCCGTCCTCATAGGGATCCAGCACCACGCGAAAGCCCTCGGCCTCCACGGTAAAGCAGGAATGTCCGTGCCACGTCAGGCGCAGGCCGGCGTCCGGCCGTTCCCGCCGGGTCAGCATTCGCCACCGCGCTTTGGTGATCTCGTAAAAGCGGAAGGTATCGTCCTCCCGGACAAACTGAAACCCCACTTTTTCCAGCACATGGCGGCTGCGGGCGTTTTTATGGATCACATCGGCATAAACCGTCTCCATCCCCAGCGTGCCGAAGGCCAGCGCCAGCGCCAGTTTCTCGGCCCGGGTGCCGATCCCCCGATTTTTCGCCCGGTCGTTTTGCAGATGGATGGAAAGCTCGCAAACCTTTTTTCTTTCGTCGATGTGCTTAAGGATCAGCTCGCCCACGGGACGC
>JAFZPW010000014.1 GCA_017552495.1 Clostridia bacterium
GGCCCGGCCCCATGACGCTGGTGATGAAAAAATCGTCCCGGATCCCCGATCGCACCTCGGCGGGGCTGGACACCGTGGGGATCCGTATGCCCGCCCATCCCGTGGCACGGGCCATCATCGACGCCGCCGGCGTGCCGCTGGCGGCTCCCTCGGCCAACATTTCCGGCAAGCCCTCTCCCACCACCGCCGCCGACGTGATGGACGACATGGCGGGCCGGGTGGCCGCCGTGGTAGACGGCGGGCCCTGCGCCGTGGGAGTGGAATCCACCGTCATCGACGTGACGGGGGGCGTGCCCCGCATTCTGCGTCCCGGCGCCATCACCGAGGAGATGATCGCCGACGCCGTGGGCTGCGCCGCCACCGATCCTGCCGTAAATCGGGGTCTTTCCGAAGGCGAAAAGCCCAAGGCACCCGGGATGAAATACCGCCATTATGCGCCCAAGGCGCCCATCGTGCTCTTTGAAGGCCCTCCCGAATCCACGCTGCGGGCGCTGACGGAGCAGGCGGGCCGGTCGTGGGACGGCGTGCTCTGCTTTGAAGAATCCCTGCCCGCCGTCAGGCAGATCTGCTCCAGGCGGGTCTATTCCCTGGGATACAGTTGGGATCATGAGGCTCATTCCCGCAGACTGTTTGCCCTGCTGCGGCAATTTGACCGCACCCGGGCAAAGCGGATTCTGGCCCAATGTCCCCGGCCCTTCGGCGCGGGCGCGGGAACGGTCAATCGTCTGCGAAAAGCCGCAGGATTCCAAAGCGTGGACTGCCGCGGCGGCAAGACGGTCATCGGCGTCACCGGGCGCAGCGGAAGCGGAAAAAGCGTTTTTTCCGCCATTCTCGCGGAAAAGGGCGCGCTGGTGCTGGACGCCGACGCGATCTATCAGGAGCTTTTGGCAAACGACGGCGAAATGCTGGCCGCCATCGAAGCCCGCTTCCCCGGCACGATCCGAAACGGTGTGATGGATCGTAAAACGCTGGGCGCGCTGGTGTTTTCCGACGAACGGGCCCGGCTGGATCTCAACGCCATCACCCACGGGCGGGTTAAGGCCATGATGAAAGCGCGGATCGCAGATGCGGACGCGCCGCTGGCCGTACTGGACGTGCCGCTGCTCTTTGAAAGCGGCATCGACCGGCTGTGCGACGTGACGCTGGCCGTACTGGCGCCCCGGGAGGTCTCGCTGCGCCGCATCCTTTCCCGGGATGATGTGACGCCGGAGCAGGCCGGGGCCCGTCTGGCTGCACAGCCCGGCGACGAATACTATGAAAAGCATTGTGACCTGCTGCTGCACAACGCCGGCTCCCGGGCCGATCTGGAACGGCAAACCCGGATATTTTTTGAAAAATACTGCAACAAATAAGTCCTTTCCGTCATCGGGCGGGAGCGTCAAAGCGCTCCCGCTTTTTTGTTTTTTCCATGAAAATTTCCCGCTTTTTCGCGCAAAATAGCCTTCGGAGGTGTGTTTTTCCGTGGAAAACGACAATATCGTGCCCGAAAAAGGCGCACAGGACGCTGTGGCGCAGAGCGGGAGCGTCATCACCGCCGGACAGGACGCCATTCACTGTCTCACCATCGTGGGACAGATCGAAGGGCATCAGCTTTTGTCCAGCCAGACCAAAACCACCAAATACGAGCATATTTTGCCGCTTCTGGCCTCGGTGGAGGAAAGTCCCGAGATCGACGGACTTTTGATTTTGCTGAACACGGCGGGAGGCGATGTGGAAGCCGGGCTTGCCATCGCCGAGCTTATCGCCGGCATGACCAAGCCCACCGTTTCGCTGGTTTTGGGCGGAGGACATTCCATCGGCGTTCCCCTCGCCGTCAGCGCCGACGTATGCTTTATCGCCCCTACGGCGTCCATGACGCTGCACCCGGTCCGCATGAACGGGCCGGTGCCGGGGGTTCCTCAGGTTTCGGCCTATTTTCAGCGGATCCAGGACAGCATCGTGGATTTCATCACCGCCAACTCCCGCATTCCCGCCGCTCGCCTGCGGGAGCTGATGCTGCGGGACGGGCAGCTTCTTGGCGAGGCGGGCAGCGTCCTCTATGGCCCGCAGGCGGTGGAAGAGGGACTGTGCGACGCGCTGGGCAGTCTGCGGGAGGCGCTCTCCTGTCTGCATCACAGGATTCGGGAGGCGAAAGCATGAGCGACTGGTTCCACACATGGAATCTCTACTATTTTCCCGGACGGGCCTTTTATCCCGCCGATTCCAACGACGGGGAACTCCCGCCGGAGTTTCGGTTGGAAAACCGGGATCTGCGTATTCCCCGCCAAGATCATCCGGGGCCGCACGATTTCACCGTTCCGCCCTTTTTTCAGTGACGGAAGCGGCGAAGAGAAGGGGCTTTCCCCTTCTCCCTACATAGCCGGAACGGACGCTGTCAAGCCCTGTCGAAGGGAAAATTTGCTTTTTTCCGCAAACTGTGATATAGTATTGCAATATGAAATGAGATTTTTCCGTCGTCTGTCCACTCAAAGACGCGGATCTGATAAAAAACCACAGACCGCCACGCGCTGCACCGCCGGCACGATTCCACGCCGGAGGCTTCTTTTTGTGCGTGCGCCAAAGAAAAGGAGAACACAGACTCATATGCCTGAAAAGAAAAAAGAACTCAATCCCCAGCGCACCCATCGCCGTCTGAACAAGGCGGCTCAATCGGACAAGGCCGTTTTTACCCCCGCCGGAAGGCAGAGCGTCAAGCGGCAGGGCGCCGCGAAAAAACAATCCCCCGCCACCCCCGCCAAGGCCGACGCACCCCGCAAACGAACCCAGCGGGCGCAGCAGGCCGCAGCCGCCGTCCAGCGGCGGGAGGCCTCCTCCGCCAGTCAAAAAACCGCGTTTTTCCGTCCCGATCCGGAAAAACCCCGTCTGCGGGTGATCCCGCTGGGCGGCCTCAACGAGATCGGCAAGAACATGACCGTTCTGGAATACGGCCGGGACATCATCGTCATCGATGCCGGCATGACCTTCCCCGACGAGGATCTGCTGGGCGTGGATATGGTCATTCCCGACATCACCTATTTGCAAAAGCACCGGGACATGGTGCGGGGCATCTTTCTGACCCACGCCCACGAGGACCATATCGGCGCGCTGCCTTATGTTTTGCGGGAACTCAACGTGCCCGTTTACTGCACGGCGCTCACCGCCGGACTGGTGCGGCTCAAGCTTTCGGAGCATAAGGATTTGAAAAAGCCCAAGCTTCACGTTCGCAAGGACGGAGACAAGATCAAGATCGGCTGCTTTGAAGTGGAGTTTATTCATGTGAACCATTCGGTGGCCGACGCCTGTGCCTTCGCCATCAAGACCCCCGTGGGCGTGGTGGTGGCAACCGGCGACTTCAAGATCGACACCACGCCCATCGACGGCAAGATGATCGACCTGCCCCGGCTGGGCGAGTTGGGCCAAAAGGGCGTTTTGCTTCTGATGATGGATTCCACCAACGCCGAGCGTCCGGGAATGGCCATGAGCGAACGCAAGGTGGGCGACTCCCTCGACCGGGAGTTTAAGGGCTGCGACGGGCGCATCATCGTGGCGTCCTTTGCCTCCAATGTCCACCGGGTGCAGCAGATCTTCGATGTGGCGGCCAGGCATGGCCGGAAGGTGGCGGTTTCGGGCCGCAGCATGGAAAACATTTTGAAGGTTGGCACCGAGCTGGGCTATCTCAGGCTGCCTCACGACACCTACATCGACCTCAACGACATCCGCAAATATCCCAAAAACAAACTCACCGTCATCACCACCGGCTCCCAGGGCGAACCCATGAGCGCCCTGTACCGCATGGCCTTTTCGGGCCATCGGCAGGTGGACGTGGGCCCCGGCGACAAGATCCTGATCTCCGCCACCCCTATCCCCGGCAACGAAAAACCGGTTTATACCATGATAAATGAACTGTTCCACAAGGGAGCCGACGTTGTGTATGAGCGGCTGGCGGATATGCACGTATCGGGCCACGCCTGCCAGGAAGAGCTTAAGATGATGCTGTCGCTGCTGCGTCCTAAGTATTTCATGCCCATGCACGGCGAATACCGTCACCTGATGGTCAACGCATCTCTGGGCCGGGCCTGCGGCGTCAAGCCGGAAAACATCTTTATCTCCGACATCGGAAGAGTGCTGGAAATCAACGAGAGCGGCGCGGGCTTCAACGGCGCGGTGCCCTCCGGCCGGGTGCTGGTGGACGGCTACGGCGTGGGCGACATCGGCTCGGCTGTTTTGCGGGAACGCAAAAGCCTCAGCGAGAGCGGCATCATCACCGTGGCCGTGGGCGTGGATATGCGCAGCCGCGCCATCGTTTCCGGGCCCGAAATCATCTCCCGAGGCTTTATCTTCGTCCGGGAGGCCGAGGAACTGATGAGCGAACTGCGGGAGCTTTCCCGCGAAACGCTGGAAAACGCGCTGGAGCGGGGCTCTGCCAGCCGGGCCGCCATCAAGGACGCGGTAAACCGGAGAGTGGCCGACTATCTTTTCAAAAAGACCAAGCGCGAGCCGCTGGTGGTCACCGTTTTGCTGGAAATGTAACACGCAAAAAGCGCCGCTGTCAGCCGACAGCGGCGCTTTTCTTTTTCAATCCGCTCCTTTTCGTGAAATACGCATTGCGTTTCTGTTGCGATTCCAATATAATGGACATGTTAGAAACAGAAAAGGAGGAACCCCTCATGAAAGTCCAAGATATGCCCTATGAGCACATCCCGCTGGAAGAAATGCAAACCGAACTGCACGCCGTCATCGACGGCGTAAAGGCCGCAAAAAGCGCGGAGGAAATCCTCGCCCTGCGGGAGCGTTTCCGCAAACTGATGATTCGGTATTCCACCGCGTCCAATCTCTGCTACATCCGGTATTCCTGCAACACCGCCGACGAATATTACGTCAAGGAGATGGATTATTTCGACGAGATCGGCCCCGCGGTGGGCAATCTTACCACCGAATACGGCAACGCCCTTTTGGCGTCCCCCTTCCGCGCCGAGCTGGAAAAGGCGCTTTCCCCGGTCTATTTCCGCTATCTGGAGGTGGCGCAGAAAGCCATGTCTCCCATCATTATGGAAGACATGGTAGAGGAAAACAAGCTGGTTTCGGAATACAGCAAGTTGATGGCCGGCATCGAATACGAATTTCGGGGCGAGAAACTCTCTCGCGCCGAACTGGCCGGTTATTTCAAATCTGATGACCGCGAGACCCGCAAAGAGGCTTATCAGGTCTTCGGCACCGTGATGAACGGCTATGCCGACAAGCTGGACGACATCTATGACCGTATGGTCAAGGTTCGCGACCGGATGGCCAAAAAACTGGGCTATGAAAACTTTGTGGAATTGGGCTATTACCGGATGAACCGGGTGTGCTACGGGCAGAAGGAGATCGAAACCTTCCGCAAGAACATTCTCTCCTCGGTCGCTCCCGCCGTAGCCCGCCTGCGGCTGCGCAACGCCAAGGATCTGGGCATCGACACCTATATGTTCTATGACGACGGCGTCACCGTGCCCGGCGGCGATCCCAAGCCCGTGGGCGGCAAAGCTGAAATCTTTGCGGCGGCGAAGGAAATGTATCACGCCATGAGCCGGGAATCGGCCGATTTCATCGACCTGATGCTGGAAAACGACGCCTTTGACGTGGACGCCCGCAAGAACAAGTGGGGCGGCGGCTACTGCACCGAGATCCCCGCCTACAAGCAGCCCTTTATCCTGGCCAACTTCAACGGCACCGCCAGCGACGTGGACGTGATGACCCACGAGGCGGGCCACGCCTTCAACGCTTATCTCATCGCCGACAACAAGTTCGCTCTGGAGATCGGCTGCGGCGGTATGGAAACCGCCGAGACCCACTCCATGTCCATGGAATTCTTCGCCTGGAAATACATCGAGAAATTCTTCGGTGAAAACGCCGCCCGATACAAGTTCATGCACGCGCTGGACGCTTTCTCCTTCCTGCCCTACGGCACCATGGTAGACGCCTTCCAGCACATCGTTTATCAGCATCCCGAGATGACCCCCGCTCAGCGCAATCAGGCGTGGAAGGAGCTGGAAACGCAGTTCCGTCCCCACATTCACACCGAGGGCATCCCCTTCATTGAGGACGGGCGCCGCTGGCAGTATCAGATGCACATTTACGAAAGCCCCTTCTATTACATCGACTATTGTCTGGCGCAGACGGCGGCCTTCGGCTTTTTGCTGGCCTCGCTGGAGGATTACGACGGCGCTTTCGCCCGCTATATCCGCCTGATGAAGCAGGGTGGCGAACAGTATTACGACAAGCTGCTGGAAGAAGCGCGCATTCCCTCGCCCTTCCAGAACGGTGCGCTGCAAGCCCTGTCCGACCGGCTGGAAGCTCTGATCGGAGCGCTGAGAGCGGCGATCTGAGCGCAAGCCGTTTCTCTTTTTTCCAATCATTCGGCTGAATCAAACGGTTTTTTTCTCGCATACTAAAGAAAACATCAAAAAAGGAGTTTTGGTATGCAGAAATTTCTTTCCGGTGTGGGCATGGGAATGATCGCCGGCGCCTGTCTCGGTCTGGCGGCCTCCAGCCTTACCACCGACGCGGAAAAGCGGCGGGCCCGCCGCAAGGTGACTCAGGCGGCGAAAGGGCTTTCCTCTGCGGCTTCCGATCTGAAAAACATGATGTGGTCTTAACGGCCGCAGAAAAGCGCCGGAGCGATGCTCCGGCGCTTTTGAAATTTCAGATGTGAATTTTCTGTCGTTTTTCTTGCCTTTTTTCCGGATCGCGGCTAAAATGAGGTTTAATCGAGCACGGAAAGGAGGCGCGCCTATGTCCAAGCTCTATGGAAACACCGGCTCCCGCGCCCACGCAGCCGGGCGCGACCGGCCTTCGCCCGCGCGGGAAAAAAGCCGCCGTCCGCTGCGAAAACTGGGCTGTGCGGCGCTGGCGCTTTTGCTCCTTTACGGTTTTGTCGTCTGGGCGCCTGTCAAGCCGGTGCGCCGTCTGCGGGATATGTATATCGAAACGGCCCTTTCCACCATGAATCATAAATGGCTGGCTACCCGCTTTTTCCCTGCCGCCATTGTGGAGCAGGTACATCAGAATATGCTGGCCGCCCAAGCGTCCCAGCAGGGTCTGATCTCAGGCTGGGGCACGGAAGAACCGTTGAATCTGGTCATTCCCGAATCACAGGAGACCGCATCCCCCGACGCGGTGCATGACCCCGCCATGGAGGCTTTTTTCGCGCTGTTCTGGGAACTTGACCGGGAGGAGACCCTAAACTGGCTGCGGGATGAGCCCGCGCTTTTGGAAAACGGCTGGGCGCATCTTGCGGCAAACCGCTCGGGGCCAAAGGATTCCGGCCTTCCCGTCCACACCGTGACGGGCGAGCAGGTACTTGCTATCGACGCCTATCAGCAGGTGCTTCTGGTGCGGGTCAAGGGCAGCGGCTATCGGGGTGTTTTGGCCGTTGCCAAGGATCCGGCCCGGCTGAGTCTGCAAGCGGCCGCCACCATCGGTGAAAGCGGACAGCCCGCCGGGGTGATCGCGCAGGCGCACGACGGTCTGCTCGCCATGACGGCCAGCGGCTTTTGGGACGATGACGGACACGGCTCGGGCAGCGCCGTTACCGGCTATGCGCTGTGCCACGGCGCGGAATACGGCCATCCCTTCGGCACAGTGGGCTACAAGCGGTTCGAAAGACGGGACGACGGTCTGCTTTATATCATGGACAGTTCCTCCGCCCTGACGCCCTCGGCTACCGACGCCATGGAGTTCACTCCCGCCCTGATCGTGGACGGGAAGATCGTGGTGGACGATTCCTGCGGATGGACGGCCACCAATCCCCGCGCCTGTCTGGGGCAATCCCGCCGGCGGGAACTTTTGATGCTGGTGATCGAGGGACGGCTGCCCACGGTATCGTTGGGCACCAGCGTCATCGAATGCGCCGAAATTCTGGCCCGTCACGACTGTATGCAGGCCATGAACATGGACGGCGGCACCAGCGCCATGCTGTATTACGACGGGGAATACGTTACGCTCTGCTCCAATACGGCTTTGCCCGCCGGACGGCGGCTGCCCAACGCATGGGTCTATGGACGGCGGAGCGATTGAATGGGAATCCGTTTCTTTTACAAAATCCGCCGGAGCCACGCTCCGGCGGTTTTCTTATGCCTGTTTTCGTTTTTTCAGCACGTCGGTAAGCTCCCGCAGACGGAGGAGATAGCACACGGCCACATAGATGACCAGACCCACGGCGCCAACAGCGCCGCACTTGACCACCAGCATGATCTTGCCCTCGCTGCCGTTGAGCACCAGCTCCCGCAGGCCAAGCGCCGCGCCGCCCATCACCGCCGAGGCAATAAGGGATTTCAGCGCGGGCCGCAGATCCACCAGTTCCCGATCCTTCCGGAAGAGCGCAAGGATGGTGACTGCCGCGCCCACGGTCATGGCGATGGAGGTGGTCAGGGCCAACATCCGGTCGCCGGCGCCGAACAAACGGTCCAGCAGATAATTCCCGCCGATGATGCAAAGGCTGATAACCAGCGGGACAGCCACCCTTTCCATGGTGAAAAACGCTTTGTTCAGCAGATCGATGAGGCTGAAGCCCGCCATCCCGACGGCGTACATGACAAAGATGCCCGCAGTCTGCGCGGCTGCGGCGGCGGTAAAGCTGCCGCTCTGGAACAGCACCGAGATGATCTGTCTGCCGAACACCATCAAAAGCGCGCACATGGGAAAAACCACCAGCAGCGTGTTGGACGCCACCGTCCATACGTATTTTTTATAAGCCCGCTGATCCACGCCGGTATACTGCCGGTTGAACTTGGGAAAGATCACCGCGCTGATGCTGTAAATAAAGGTGGTGGTCAGCGGGGTGAACAGCTTATCGGCGTAATAAAAGGCGCTGGTGGTGCCGCCCGCCAGCCGGGCGGTGAAGGAAGCGTCGGTGAGATAGCAGAACAGATACATCGCGCCGGTCACGATGGTTACGGCGATGGTCTTGAGATACGTGCCGATATACCGTTGGGACAGATCCAGCCGGAAGCGCCAGCGATATCGCTCCTTCAGGGCGTAAGGCACGCTCATCCCAAGCTGCAAAAGCCATCCGCCCGCCACTGCCGCCACATACAGGGGCAAATTTTCGCTTTTGCCAAACAGCAGGAGAAAGACAATGAGGAAGACGGAATAGGGAATGGACATGCTGCCCTGCAGGGCGTAATGCCCCATGGCCTGATAGGTAGCCACCATCAGATAGGCCCCGGCGATCACGGGAAGCGACAGCGCCATGATCCGCATATATTGCAAAAGCTCTGCGGGCGCGCCCTTCAAAAAGATCCCGCTGAAGGGGGGCAGCGTCGCCAGTTCCCACAGACCTGCGGCAATCAGGCTGAGCAGCAGCGAAAAGGACGTAAGGTTGTCGGCGGCGCGGACGCCCTTTTTCCGGTCGGCGGCCATGTGCTGGGTGATGATGGGTACCGCCGCCACGCTGAGGGCATAGCCCGCCGTGGTAAACAGATAGATGGTTTTGTTATAAGCGGAATAATACAGATCCGCCGCGCCGAAGGCGTTTGCCTGGAAGGATTCCCGTAAAATGCCGATGAGCCGCGCCAGTACCGAGATCAGCATGACGCCGCCGATGGCGCCGCCGGCGCCCCGCTCTTTTGCGGGAGCCGTGCCCGCGCTTTGATCCATGATGCGGCGCAGAATGGCGTCGTTTTCGTCCAGGCTCTTCACCAACGTTTCCACATGGGCCGAAGTGCGGGCAAGGATGCTTTCCCGGTTTTCCAGCACGTCTTCAAAGGCGGGGCGGAAGCGCTCCAGTGTAAAAGCGTCGATGGAAGAAACCGCCTCGCCGCCGATGGATTTCAAAAAGGCGTCGATCTTGGGATCATAAGAGATGCCGATGCAGGGAACGCCCATCACGCAGGAATAGATCAGCGAATGGAGCCGCACGCCCACCAGCACGTCCAGATTGCCGATGATGGACAGCATCTCGTCGGAAAGATGCTTGTCCGTGATGGCGTACACGTCGTCCCCCAGCCGTTCCGACAGCGTGTGGATCAGATCCAGATCCTGCTCGTAATGGAAGGGAATGAGCACCGAATCGGCATTACAGTTCTCCTTCAAATAACGGATGGAACGGGCGGTCTCCTCCAAAAAGCGGGCCTTGCCCTCGGCGGTACGGGGACTTTTCAGCGCCCAGCCCACCAGCATCCGACCCGCTTGCCGCTGCCAGCCCGCACCGTTCAGGATCGCGCGTCCCGCGTCAGGGGAGGTGCGCTCCAGCCGGATCACCGGATCGGCGGTAACGCGAATGAGCGCCTCGGGGATCTTCATGCTGCGCAACAGTTCAGCCGAGGCAAGGTCGCGGACACAGATCCCGTCGGCTCGGCGCAGCAGAAGCGATGTAAGCCGCCGGTTCAGACGGGAGCGGATGGGCCCGATGCCCTGGGAATAGATAAAGACCTTTTTCCGAAAAAGCAGCGCCAGAAAGATAATAAAAAGGTAATAGAGGATGCTGAAGCGGGAGGTCACATCCTGCAGCAAGCTCCCGCCGCCGGAAATCAGCATATCGCAATTCCGGACGGCGCGGACGATTTTCCAGAGCTTCATCCGGGGGACGGCGTGAACGCCGTGCTTTTCCTCGGTGTCGGCGGGATTTTGAGAAAGGATGGTCAGGTCGATGTCGTCAAAGCCGGCGCGGAGGTTTTCCACCACCGTCCGCAAAACGGCCTCGTCGCCGATGTTGTTGAAGCCGTAATAGCCGGAGATCAGGATCTTATCCATTGTGCCTCCTTGCCGCACGTGCCAGAACACGCCGAAGGGCCTCCAGCGCCAAAATCGCGGCGACACCCACCAGCATGCCCATCCCCAGGCCGATGGCCACCCGGATCAAGCTGAGCATAAAGGGGGTCCGGATATGCAGGAACGTATTGACGATGCTGGTAAAGCCGATGGCCGCGCCGATGGCGAAAAAGGCCGACAGACGGGGCATCCGGCGAACGTATCCCCACGCCAGCAGCATCAAAAAAGGCGTTCCGATGAGAAATTCCTTGGTGCGCGGACGGGCGGGAAGCCCGTTTTCCATGAAGTTCCGCAGCTCCAGTTCCAGCGTGGACACACCCGCGCTGGCGTTGCCCGTGCGGGAGATATAGTAAATACCCACCACGCCCAGCACCATGACGGCAAGCAGCAGCAGCACCGCCTCCCAGGCATAGGCCAGCTTAAAGGGCTGTTCCATCAGTTCGCCCCAGGCGCTCCGGCGGGTTTCGCGACGGCGCAGGCCTGCGGTGATGGGAGAATCGCTCACCTTGGGATACAGATAATCCTTCCATACCAAAAGGAAGAAATAAGCCATCACCGAAACACAGATGGGAATGAGCTGCATGATCTTCACGCCGCGATAGAGTCTGGTTTCCAGCATAAAGGCTGTTTCTGACAAGGCGGACGAGGCAAAGAGCGCGCCGCCCATGGACACCGCCGCGCCCAAAAGCGCCGCCAGCAGGGCGACCCCCATCGTTTTGCCCAATCCGGCGTCAAAGGTGAGCCTGCTGCGGACAAGCCGGTCGGTGGCCACTGCCGCAAGACAGGCCATCACGATGCCGCCCCCCATGGAAAGCAGGAGTTTGGACAGATTGGGCGCCGCGTACATGGCTCCCGCCACACAGATGCAGCCCGCGCCCAGCAGGATCCATCTCCACTTGTTCTTCAGCGATACAAAGGCATCCAGCAGCAGCACGGCGGCGGCCACCGCGCCAAAGCCAACGATCAGCCGCAGCAGGCCGCCCGCATTGTAATCCGGATTGGCGGAAACCACAGCCTGCTCCCATCCGCGAAGCGTCATCCGCTCCTGCAAATCGCCGATGAGCCGGGCATAGGCTTCCGGATCGGTGATATAGGTTTCGCAGTTTTCATCCATATAGATCATCTTGAGATACAGCACGCGGCAAGTGCGCTCATAGGCGGCGCGATACAGGCAATTCGTGATCTCTTCGGGGCCGCTGTAACTGTATTTCGCCCAACTGCACTGGACGAAGGGCCACATACTGAACACCCGCACGGCCCGGTTGCCCGTCATGGCGAGCAGTCTGTCCTGCCCGGGGGTGGTGAGCACCAGGCTTTGATCCTGCCGCTCCACAATGCCCACAGCCACGTCGTGATGCTGGATATACTCCGCGATCCGCTCCAGCGAATCGGGGTCGTCGTCGCCCAAAAACACCTTGCCGTTGTTGATAAAATACGGGCTTTCATACCGCTCCAGATCCAACAAAAAGGCTTCCGCCTGGCTGCGTCCGTTGGCTCCCTTGGTCAGCGAAGGACGGGGCACGATCTTCATGCCGGAGGCGAGGATCCGCGCCTCGGTCTCTGGCCACACGCCCAGATCGATGCCCGCCAGCGCGTCGCTGCTCTCGCCGTCGCCCAGCCAGACGAAATACGCCCCATCTGCCTCCAGCGTCTGACAGGGCGCGTCGGAGCGGCTTTCCAGCGCGCGGGTCAGCCAGCGAAACGCCGCCCCGTCGCGGGTGACAAAAAGCTGCTCGCTGCCACGGCTCTGCTCCAGCAGCGCCGTCACGGCAGCGGGATATTTTTCTTCCCAGCGATATTCGTCCTTGACCTCGGCGGCGGGACGGGCCAGGATTACCCGCCCGGAATCCTCGCTCAGATTTTCCGGCGTGGTGTCGGTGACCGCCACGCGGTCAACGCCCAGCTCGTGAAGATATGACAACCAGAAATCCACGCTCTCGTCAGACTGTTCGGCCATTTCCAGAAGGCTGGTGTAATCCGCCAGCAGATCATAGGTTTGCGCCGAGCGTTCGATTTCGGCTCGGCCTGCCACGATCACCACGGCGGCGATCATCCCGGCCAGCAAAACCAGCAAAAGCGGCAGCCGTTCTCTCGCCCATTTCTTCATAGCGTTCCCTCCCGTCTGCGCCCCGCTGTCTGTTTCGCGGAGCGATCCGATTTGTTGTTTGGAAAGCCGCATACTGCGGCAGTATAGTGTAGTATACCACGCCGCCCGGGAGAAAGTCAATTGCGGCGCCCCGCCTTCTTCCCCGAACTGCCTTTTTCAGAAATCTTCAAAAAACCCGCCGGAACGTGCGCTCCGGCGGGCGGTATTTACTGTTACAGATGCAGCTCGCCTTCCAGATAGAGCACGGCGTCGCCGCCGATCATCACCCGCTCGCCCCGGCAAACGCAGAGCAGCTTCCCGCCCCGTTTGGAAAGCTGACGGGCCTGCAGCGTGGTCTTGCCCAGCCGTTCCGCCCAAAAAGGCGCCAGCGAACAGTGGGCCGAGCCGGTAACCGGATCCTCGGCGATGGCGTCCCGGGGAGCAAAATACCGACTGACGAA
>JAFZPW010000151.1 GCA_017552495.1 Clostridia bacterium
AGGAGATGCTAAAGGATATCGCCATCCTTACCGGCGGCACTGTGATCTCCTCCGAGTTGGGCTATGAGCTGCAGGATGCCGCCGTGGATATGTTGGGCCGCGCCAATCAGGTGAAGGTTCAGAAGGAGAACACCATCATCGTGGGCGGCGCTGGCGACGCCAAGGCCATCAAGGCCCGCGTTGCCGAGATCCGCAACGAGATCGCCGTTTCCACCTCCGACTTCGACCGCGAGAAGCTGCAGGAGCGGCTGGCCAAACTGGCCGGCGGCGTTGCCGTCATCAAGGTCGGCGCTGCTACCGAGGTGGAGATGAAGGAGAAGAAACTCCGCATCGAGGACGCCCTTAACGCCACCCGCGCCGCCGTGGAAGAGGGCATCGTGGCCGGCGGCGGCACCGCCTACGTCAACGCCATCCCCGCCGTGGCCAAGGAAGTGTCTAAGGTCGAGGGCGATGAAAAGACCGGCGTCCGCATCGTCATGAAAGCTCTGGAGGAGCCCGTCAAGCAGATCGCCGCCAACGCCGGCATCGACGGCAGTATCGTCCTGGAGCGCATCAAGAACGCCCGCCGCATCAATTACGGCTTTGATGCGTACAAGGAGATTTATGTGGACATGATTAAGGCCGGCATCGTGGATCCCACCAAGGTGACGCGCACCGCCCTGCAGAACGCGGCCTCCATCGCCGCCATGGTGCTCACCACCGAGTCCGTGGTCGCCGACAAGAAAGAGCCTGTGCCTCCCGCAGCCCCCGCCGGCATGGGCGGCGACATGGGAATGTATTGATTCCCAAAACCGAGTGCAAAGCGCCCGCGAAAGCGGGCGCTTTTTTGCTTTTCCCCTTTCGCAACGGAGCATTTCCGGCTAAAAGGGCCGCTGCAACGGATTGTTGCGCGGTTTTCTATCGCTTTTTTGCCGGGAACGTGCTACAATACGATCAAATGGAAAGGGGGCTGTGCTTCATGCCCGACATCGGACGGCACATCGCGGATTCCCGAAAAAAGAATATGCTCACGCAGGAACAACTTGCCTCGGCTCTGCATGTGACCCGGCAGACGGTGTCCAGTTGGGAAAACGGGAGAACCCTCCCCGATGTGGAAACGCTGGCCCAGGTGGCCACGGCGCTGAATGTTTCGGTGGAGGAACTGATCTACGGCAAACGCAGCAATCCCGCCGCGTGGCATCTGTCCCGCTGCCGGAAGACGGCGATTGCCGCCGGCTGCTGCGCCATTGCAACGGTGCTGCTGGACGGGGCGCGGGAAGATTTTTATCAGTTGTTCCATCGTACATACCGTCTTCCGGTGGGCCGCTACGAGGCTATTGCAGCCCAGGCGCTTTTCAAGCCGCTGATCTGGGTCTTCTGTACCGTGGAGCTGCTGGCGCTTTTGGCCATGAGCCGCAGGCTGTCGATCAAACGCCCCTGGCTGCGGAAAACGGCTCTGCTGGGCGGCGCGGCGCTGATGCTTTTTTATGTGCTCCAGTGTCTGGCCGCGGCGGGAATCCTTCCCACTCCATGGCTGGCGGAAAGCTGGCGGACGGTGAATCACAACGCCTGGCTCTTCCTCATCCCCACGGCGGCGCTCTTTCTGGGCGCGGAGCGGAACGCGGCGCCCGCCGGAAAAGACGGCGAGCCGCAGCCGGGAGACTGATTTTGGATACGAAAGAAGGCGCGATGCGTGAAGAAATGGATCCCGGTCATCATCTGGGTTGTCTTTTTGGGCGTTCAGATCGCCATGAAAATGCCGAAAAACCAGATCCTCTACGTGCAATCGGTGCTCACGTTGATCATCCTGTTCATAATGGGCTATCGCAGGGGGGTGAAACGGTACAGGAGCATTCCGGAAAAACCGCTGGAGGCCCGGCTCCTGAAGGAGCGCTTCGGACACGATAAAAGCTATCCCGACCGCCCCGTTGCTGTGGGCGTCTATGAATACACCCTGGAGGGCAAGACCCATCGGATCAAGCTTCAGAAGATGAATCCCGGGTTTCCCGATACCGCCACGCTGTTTTACCGAAAGGGCCGACGGGATATCCATCTGAAGGATCATGACGATATTCCCCTGTATTACCGCCTGCTGTGGACGCTTCTCATCTGCCCGGGCTCGGCGATCATCGTCCTTCTGGTGCTGCATTATATTTTGAAGATCCCTCTGGATTTTGCCGGATGACCCGCCGGCGGAAGACCGCAAAAAATGATGTACAACAATAATAAATTGTGATAAAATACAAAGAAAGGAGAATCTCACATGTTTCCCCTCCCGATGCAAACGGTATGGCTGGCGATTGCGATCCTGTTCGGGATCGTCGAGGCCGCGACGCTGGGACTGACCTCCATCTGGTTCGCGCTGGGGGCGCTGGGCGCCATGGCGGTTGCCGCGCTTCACGGACCGATCTGGCTACAGATCCTGGTGTTTGTGCTCATCAGTGTGGTCACGCTGGTGCTCACCCGCGACATCGCAAAGCAGTATTTCAATCGCAGCCGACAGCCCACCAACGCCGACCGGATCATCGGCGCCGAGGCGCTGGTGCTGGAAGACGTGGACAATATGCGCGCCACGGGCACCGTCCGGGCCGGAGGCGCCGTCTGGACGGCGCGCAGCCGCGACGGCGTGCGTATTCCCAGAGATTCCACCGTCCGCGTGGTGGATATCGACGGGGTCAAAGCCATCGTCGTCCCGAAAGAAACGATCTGATCCCCGCATCCGAACAAGAACGTCATTTGTGAAAAGCGAAAAGGAGGAATTTTATGTTTTTGGTTACGACTGCCGGTATGTTCGGCACCATTCTGATTGCCGTTATCGTCATCCTGCTCATTGCGCTGGTGGTGTCCAACGTGGTCATCGTCCCGCAGGCCAGTTCCTTTGTTGTGGAGCGCCTGGGCGCCTATCAGCAGACCTGGCAGACCGGCCTGCACTTCAAACTTCCGCTGCTGGAACGCGTGGCCAATAAGGTCACGCTGAAGGAGCGCATCGCCGACTTCCCCCCGCAGCCCGTTATCACCAAGGATAACGTCACCATGCAGATCGACACCGTGGTGTATTTCTTCGTTTCCGATCCCAAACTTTATACCTACGGTGTGGTGCAGCCCATGTCGGCCATCGAGAACCTGACGGCCACCACCCTGCGTAATATCATCGGCGATCTGGAACTGGACGAGACCCTGACCTCCCGCGACATCATCAACAGCAAAATGCGCGCCATTCTGGACGAGGCCACCGATCCCTGGGGCATCAAGGTCAACCGCGTGGAGTTGAAGAACATTATCCCGCCCCGGGAGATTCAGGACGCCATGGAGCGTCAGATGAAGGCCGAGCGCGAGCGCCGCGAATCGATCCTCAAGGCCGAGGGTGAAAAGAAGTCCGCTATTCTGATCGCCGAGGGCGAAAAGGAATCCGCCATCCTCCGCG
>JAFZPW010000152.1 GCA_017552495.1 Clostridia bacterium
GAATTCTTCGGAGAGCGCCACAGATTCCACTTCGCCGATCAGCACCTTGGTGCCCTCCGGCACGGTAACGCCGGCCAGCGCCGCGATTTTGCAGGCGCTCTGACCCACGATTTTGGCGTTCAGCGCGCCGTTGATCAGGATCGTCTTGCGTACCTTTTCCGTTTCCTCGCCGTGGAGGAAATAGCAGCCGCGAGAGGCAAATTCACGCTTCACCTCGTCGTAGACCCGATCCAGCACGATAACGGACTGCTCCGATGCACAAATCATACCGTTGTCAAAGGTTTTGGAATGGATGATGGAGTTGACGGCAAGCTGAATGTCCGCCGTGTCGTCGATGATCGCCGGGGTGTTGCCGGCGCCGACGCCGAGCGCGGGCGTTCCGGAGGAATAGGCTGCGCCGACCATGCTCGGCCCGCCGGTGGCAAGGATGATGTCGGCCTCCTTCATCAGCACCTGCGTCATCTCTCGGGAGGGCTCGTTGATCCAGCCGATGATGTTTTCCGGCGCACCGGCCTTCACCGCCGCCTCCAGCACGATCTTGGCCGCCGCCACCGTGCTGTCTTTCGCGCGATGGTGGGGAGAGATGATGATGCCGTTTCTCGTCTTGAGCGCCAGAAGCGTTGTGAAGATCGCCGTAGAGGTCGGGTTCGTTGTCGGAATGATGGCGCAGATCAGACCCAGAGGCTCGGCAATCTTGCGGATGCCGTAGGCCTTATCCTCCTCAATTACGCCGCAGGTCTTGGCGTCGCGGTATGCGTTGTAGATATATTCGGAAGCGTAATGGTTTTTGATCACCTTGTCTTCCACGATGCCCATGCCGGTCTCCTCCACCGCCCGTCTGGCCAGTGGAATGCGCGCCTGATTGGCAGCCGTGGCGGCAGCCAGAAAGATTTGATCCACCTGCTCCTGCGTGTAGGCGGCATATTGCTTTTGTGCCGCCCGAACCCGGGCGATGGACGCTTTGAGCGTCTCTACGCTGTCTACCATTTCATAAGGTTTGTTTTCCATGTGAAGCCTCCTATGTTTGATATGGACAGGTCATCCGGCGCTTGAGACCGTCGCGGCCTTCGCTTTTCTTGCGGTATCGCCGCCCTCTCGTGCCGGAGCCGGAAAGCGCGCCTTGCCGGCCTTCCCGCCTTCCATCGCAAATTATAGTTAAGAGCTGCTGTTTTGAGAATTACCAAAACCGTATAGGCGTTATATGCCTTTCGATAACACCCAGCCGTAAGGCACAAAAAAACCTTGCTCCCCGAAGGAAGCAAGGCAAAAGCTATTGGTTGGTTTAGCCCAAGAGGCAGTTTCGTTTGGATTTTGTCAGCTCCGTGATAAATTGCTTGTCCAGCTCGGTCAGACGATATTCCTTCCGGTGGATCAGCATATCCCGGTACAGCTTCTGGTTTTCCGGGCACTTTCGCTGCACCAGATGGAGATTTTTCAGCAGGCGCTCCGGCAGCGGCGAAACCCACATAAAAGTCTCCGGGTTTTCCGACAGCAGATCCAACTGACTCCCCCGCTCAAACACGTAAATTCGCCGCGGGATATCCGGCAGCTCTTCTTTCTTGACCGCCGACAAGGGCATGGAGGGCACGTAGGGATCGGCGTGGGCGATCTGGATATACTTGCCCAGGTCTTTCATGTGGATGGTGTCCAGGGCGGACAGCGGACTGTCCTCATGCATGACCAGACAGTATGTAAATTCCATCACCAGCTCGCAGCTCAGGTCTTTTTCATCCAGCATTTGCTTGAAAAACATGTCGTGCTTGGCCGCATAGCGGAGAATCCCCAGATTGTATCCCACTTCCAGAATGTTTTTTACCGCCTGCTGCGCGTTGGTTTCCTGATAAAAAATCTCCGCCTCATCCTGATTCAAGGCCCTGGAAAACCGGGCAAAGGCATCGGAAATATAGCTTGCGCGGGGCACGGAGATGGAAAAACGCTGCTTGAGCGGCTGGCCGGATTTATACAGGCTTTCCATCGCGTCCACCTGCTTGAGGATGCTCCGCGCGCGGCCCATGAACTGCTCCCCCTCCGGGGTCACCATCATGCCGTGGGCGCTGCGCTGGAAGATGGTGATGCCGAGATCCGCCTCCAGCTCCTTGATCACACGGCTCAAATTGGGCTGGGCGACGTGGAGCTCCTCCGCCGCCTTGTTGATCGAGCCGATCTCCGCAATGCTCACGGCGTATTTCAGATGTAAGATGTTCATGCACCTTCTCCTTTATCCGGCGTTTGCCCGCGCCGCCCGGCCAAATCCGGTGGCAAGACGACCGCCCTTCACGCGGCGGGCGGGTCATATGTCCGCCCTTGCAAGGCCGCTCTTTTCCATCCGCATTATATCCTGTTTCATCCGCTAAATCAAGCGTTCTGCAGACGGCGCGGCAGAGAAAAAAGGAAAAGCGCCGCCGGGCAGGCGCGAAAGAAGGTCTTTCGCGCGCTGGGGTGCATACTATCAACTGTAAGGAATTGTTTATGGACGCAAAGGAGGATATGCAAGCGCATGGGGCTATTTGAAAGTATGCTGCCCGAAAGCATATCGCTGACAGACGAGCAGTTTCAAATCTTTCTTGAAAAAACCATAGCCGCCGATCACAGCCGCCGCATACTGGAAGGATTGACTGCGCAGCAGGGCGCACAGCCACCCGCAAGAAATGTCGCCTATACGGAAGCGCGGGACGACACAGACGAGGACGAATAGGGCGATATAGAAAAGCGGTCATGCCGTGGACGCATGACCGCTATGCTATGTGAGCGCAAAACTGGAATCTATTGAGCATACTTCTCAAACCTGCATTGCTCCTGTACTGTATCACCCAAGAGAGTAATCGCCTTTTGCGGACATAAGCTTATGCAGCGGTAACACATTGTGCAGCGATTTCCTGAAATCACCAGATTATCTTTTACCTGAATATTTTCCATCGGACATACCTTGCTGCATAAACCACAACCAACACATGAATCGCTGATTTTCAATTTATCAGTATATCCAGTCGTTTTATTATAAAACCATAGCCTTTGTCCGAGTAGC
>JAFZPW010000153.1 GCA_017552495.1 Clostridia bacterium
CTGGCGGTCTCGCGGATGGACTTCATGGAAACGGCCTGACCGCACACGGTGTTGTTGGTAATGGTGGTATAGATCAGGGGGACGTTTTCGGGGCCCACCGTCTCAATGAGCTGCTCCAGCTTCTTCACGTCCATGTCGCCCTTGAAGGGGTTCTTTTCGTATTTGCCGCCCTCGGGAATCTCATACAGCAGTTCTTTGTTGTAAAGATTGCGGGGGATCGAGCCCATCTGCTTGATGTTGCCCTCGGTGGTGTCGAAGTGGCCGTTGGAGGGGATGGTGAAAACCTTGCCGGGATGGCGCTGCGCCATGATCTTCTTGACCATCTCAAACAAAACCGACTCTGCGGCGCGGCCCTGCTGGATGATAAAGGTGTTGGGCCGCTCCAACTGCGCGGCGCCGCCGTTGAACAGCCCGCCCTCGTATTCGCAGAGATAGAGCTCGTCCATCAGTTTGTCGATGTCGGTGCAGTCGGTGCGGATCAGGTCGATGGATTTCTTCCAGTTTTTCTCGCCGCCCCGCTCAAAAACATCGCGGAAGGCGTCCAGCAAAACATAATAGCCCTTGTTGCGGCCATAGGATTCGTCGCCCAGAAACATGGTGGCCCACTGCACATCGGTCATGGCGGTGGTGCCCGAATCGGACAGCATATCCACCGTCAGCATACCGGCGGGAAAGGCGAATTCGTTGTAATGGGTGGCCTTGAGGGCGCGTTCCCGCTGCTCCACGGTCACTTCGGGGATGTTGCGGGTCACATAGGTGACGCTGCGCGGGGTTTTGACGTTCAGGGGATACTGGTTTGCCATAATACGTTACCTCCGTTTTGATAGAGGATACCCCGGTCATCGTCAGCCGGCGTTCCGGCCTCTTCGACTGGCGGACAGTATCATTGCCGCGGCCATGCCGCGATGGGGAAATTTTATCACGGAAGCGATTTTGTGTCAAGGAAGAGCGCGAGGGGCTTTCGGAAAAAATCCTGTACTTTTTCCCCGCAATCGGGTATACTGGCATCAATGAGGTTTTTTCGGTTTTTGCCGCAGAAAGGAGGGCGCGTGTTGTGAAAGACAGCTTTTCCGGCTATCATCCCCTGGTCAATTTCGTTTTTTTTGCCGAAGTGCTGCTGTTTTCCATGTGGTTCCTCCACCCCGCCTGTCTGGCGATCTCCGCTGTCTCGGCGCTGGCTTACGGCCTGTATCTTCAACCCCGGGAGACCGGACGGCTGTGTCTGCGGTTTTTGCTGCCGGTGATGCTGGTGACCGCGCTGGTCAACCCCGCCTTCAGCCATGAGGGCGTCACCATTCTGACCTATCTCCCCTCTGGCAATCCCCTGACGCTGGAATCCATCCTGTACGGGCTGGCGGCGGCGGGGCTGCTGGCAGCGGTGATGCTGTGGTTTTCCTGCTTCAACCGGGTGGTCACCTCGGATAAGTTCGTCTATCTTTTCGGGCGGATCATCCCCTCCCTTTCCCTTGTGCTTTCCATGGCGCTGCGCTTTGTGCCGCGCTTCCGCGCCCAGCTTCGGGTGGTGACCGACGCCCAGCGGGTTCTTGGCCGGGATATTTCCCGGGGAAAGTTGACGCGGCGGCTGCGATGTGCCGGAACCATCCTCTCCGTCATGGTCACTTGGGCGCTGGAAAACGGCATCGACACCGCCGACAGCATGAAAAGCCGGGGCTACGGCCTGCCGGGGCGGACGGCCTTTTCCATTTACCGCTTTGACCGGCGGGACCGGCTGGCGCTTTGCTGGTTTCTCTCGCTGGGAACGCTCATCGCCGTGGGCGCCGCCGCAGGAGGATTTGCCTGGCGATGGTATCCCTCGATCAAGGGCGCGCCGCTTTCGGTTCCGGCCCTTGGCCTGTTTCCGGCTTATGCCGCGCTGTGTCTGTCGCCCCTGATGCTTGACCGAAAGGAGGATCGCAAATGGACTGCTATTCGCTGGAAAATGTGAGTTTTACCTATCCCGAACAGAACAAAAAGGCTCTGGACGGCCTGCGCTTTTCCATCCGCGCCGGCGAATTCATCACCCTTTGCGGCCCGTCCGGCTGCGGCAAGACCACGCTTTTGCGGCAGCTCAAGCCTATGTTGTCCCCTCACGGCGCCCGGGAGGGCGAGATTTTGTTCGAGGGACGGCCGCTTATTTCGCTGGATCAGCGGGAGCAGAGCGAACGCATCGGCTTTGTTTTGCAGGATCCCGACAATCAGATCGTCACCGACAAGGTGTGGCACGAGCTGGCCTTCGGTCTGGAAAGCCTTGGACTGGACACGCCTTCCATTCGCCGCCGGGTGGCCGAGATGGCGCATTTTTTCGGCATTGAAGATTGGTTTCATCAGGATGTTTCCAGCCTGTCCGGCGGCCAGAAGCAGCTTCTCAATCTGGCGTCGGTGATGGTGATGCAGCCCTCTGTGCTGCTGCTGGACGAGCCCACCAGCCAGCTCGACCCCATCGCCGCCTCGGAATTTCTCGCCACTGTGGGCCGCATCCATCGGGAGTTGGGGGTCACGGTGCTCATCACCGAGCACCGGCTGGAGGAAGTATTTCCCCTGTCGGACCGGGTGCTGGTGCTGGACGGGGGAAGCCTTATCGCCGACGGCGCGCCCAGGGACGTGGGCGAGGCTCTGCGGCAGAGCGGGCACCGGATGTTCCGCTCTATGCCCACGCCCATGCGGGTCTTTGTCGCGACGGAAACCGATCTTCCCTGTCCCGTCACGGTGCGGGAGGGCCGGGACTGGCTGGAGGCGTACGCCGCGCATCACCCCCTGTCTTCCGTCCCGCCGGAGCGCGTCCCCGCGCCCAAAGGCAGTGAGCCCGTCGTCGCTTTGGATGAAGTGTGGTTTCGCTATGAAAAAGAATCCCCCGACGTGGTGCGGGGGCTTTCGCTGGCGGTTTATCCCGGCGAGATCCTGGCGATTCTGGGCGGAAACGGCGCGGGGAAATCCACGACGCTCAGCCTGATGGCAGGGCTGCAAATCCCCTATCGGGGCAGAATCACCGTCCTGGGCGGCGACCCGAAAGAAGCGCAAAGCCGGGGGCTCTGTCTGCTGCCGCAGAATCCGCAGGCCCTGTTTGTCAAGGCCACTGTGGGCGAGGATCTTTCCGCGCTGCTGCGGGAGCTCCCGCTGGAGCAGGAGGAGGCCGACGCCCGTCTGCGGCAGGCGGTCGCCCTCTGTCATCTGGAATCGCTTCTGACCCGCCATCCTTTTGATC
>JAFZPW010000154.1 GCA_017552495.1 Clostridia bacterium
GGGTCTTTTTGCGGGAGGCGGAACACGCGCCCAGACTGGCCGTTTCGCTGCGCCTTGCCGCAGACAAAACAGCCGCAGGTCAGCCCGCCGGACAGGCGCTCGCGCCTCTTTGCGCCGCCCTTTCCCGGAACGAGGGTCTGCCGCAGGCGGCGGAGGCGGTAGCCGAGCTTTCGGCGCTTTTAGGCGCTTATGACGCGGAAACGCAGGCCCGGGCCTGCCGGAGCGCCGAATGTGCCGTCCGGGCGCTGGCGCGGGAACAGGAGCGCCTGCTGACGGAAAAAGGACGTTTGTATCGAGCGCTGGCATTTTCGACGGGAGCGATCCTGGCGCTGCTGGCTCTGTAAGAGGAAGGAACATGGACGTAGATTTGATCTTTAAGGTGGCGGCCATCGGGATATTGGTGGCTGTGCTCAATCAACTTTTGATCCGCTCGGGACGGGAGGAACAGGCCATGATGACCACGCTGGCCGGACTCATCGTGGTGATGATGATCCTGATCCGGGAGATCAGCGGAATGTTCCAGCTGATCAAGCAGACCTTTGGCTTATGACGCTATGGATCGGAAAACTTGTATTGCTGGCGGCGATGTCGGTCTGTCTGGCGCAGTTGGTGCGCTCCCGGGCGCCCGCGCTGGGCGTGGCGGTGAGTCTGGGGATCTGCGCGGCGCTTACGATGCTGCTTTTGCCCAGACTGCGGGAACTTTGGGCGGAAGCGGAACGCCTGCTTCAGTTCACGGGGTTGGATGGAGCGTTGTTTTTACCCTTGGTAAAGATGCTGGCGGTGGTGCAAATCACCCATATTGCCGCCGAACTTTGCCGCGACGGCGGCGAGCGGGCAGTGGCCGCGCAGGTGGAACTTTGCGGAGCTGCAGCGGCGCTGTTATGCGCGCTTCCGCTGGCAAAGCAGGCGCTGGAACTCATCGGCGCCATCGGCTCCTGATCCTGCTGCTGGCGGCAGCGGCGGCGGTCTGCCTTTCGGCGCCGTGCAAGGCAATGGGCGGCGCGTCGCTGAAAAACACGCTTCCGCAAGAGGCGCGGGAACTGCTGGAGTCTGTATCGCCCGAGAGCGGCGATGTGCGCCGAGGAGCGGAATCGCTTTGGCAGGGCGCCGTGTCCCGTCTGCGAAGCAGCCTGCGGGAGGCGGTGAAGGACGCGTTCCTCATCACGGCGGTCTGCTTGCTTTTGTCTATGGTCAAAAGTTATGCCGCCGGATCGGGCACGACGCCGCCCGGAGACGCCGTGGCCATGACGGGAGCCACCGTGATTCTGCTGCTGACTTTGAAAAGCAGCGGGTCGCTGCTGCTGCAATGCAGGCAAGCGGTGTCGGGGATGGATTCCTTTCAGAAACTGTTTACCACGGTGTTTGCGGCAGCTTCGGCCGCGGCGGGACGGCCCGCCAGCGCGGCGGCCATGGCAGGCGCGGCTATGCTCTTTGCCGATGTGATCTACCAAACGGCGCTGCGGGCAGTCTTTCCGCTGCTACAGACTTTTTTGCTGCTGCATTACGGCGGCGTCGCCGCGAAAAACGGCGCGCTGACGCAAGCCGCCCGCGCCGTCAAATGGTTGACGGTACACGGCTTTCGCCTTTTGCTGACGGCTTATTTCGGTTACCTTTCTCTTACGGGACTGGTGACCGGCGCGGCCGATGCAGCCGCCGTTCGAACGGCACAGACCCTTTCCTCCGCCATCCCGGTGGTGGGGAATATCCTGTCCGGCGCCGCGGAAACCGTGCTTTCCGGCGCGGCGGCCGTGCGGGCTGGAATCGGGCTGTTCGGGGTGCTGGCGGCAGCGGCACTGTGCCTTACGCCGCTCATCGCGGCGTGTGCCCATCTTTTGGTGTTTCGATTGCTGTCGTTTTTTGCGGCGTCTTTTACGGAAGGAGGAGTTCAGACCATGTTGCAGGCTGTGGCCGATCTTTACCGGATGATAACGGGCCTTTTGGCGGCTTGCTGCGCGCTCCAGTTTATTACGGTGGCCGTGGCGTTGACGGTGACGGCGGTATGATCGCCTTGCGGGAAACGGCAGTTCGACTGGCGGCGGCAGGCGTGGGGATTTCCTTTTTGCTGTCGCTTGCGGGAAAAACGCCGGGAAAAGAAATTTTACGCTTTGCCGCGGCTTGCGTTACGGTGATATTGCTGGCGGGGGCTCTGCGGGGCGTTTCGTGGCAGACCCCTGCTCTGACGCTGCGGGAGGCGGCGCTCGCACAGGAACTGGAACAGGCGCAGCAAGAGACCCTTCGCCTGCAGCGGGAGGAAACCGAA
This sequence comes from Clostridia bacterium, assembly GCA_017552495.1. Classification (GTDB taxonomy): domain Bacteria; phylum Bacillota; class Clostridia; order Oscillospirales; family Butyricicoccaceae; genus UBA4644. The sequence goes on from JAFZPW010000154.1 coordinate 2,261, forward strand.
CGAGCCCTTGCCGCCTATCTCAAGGAGCGGGCCGCCGCGCAAACGCTGTTCTGTGACGCAAGTGTGATTTGTGAAATTGCAGACAACAGACTGGCTGTAAAGTCGGTTGTCTTGACAGTAAAAGACGAACAGGCCGAGGGCCTTTCCGAGTATGTCGCGGCGATTTCAGCGGAGCTTGGCATTTCGGCTGACGCCGTTTCCGTGAGAGAGGAGCTGCCATGAAAGAAACGATTTTGCCGCAAACTAGGGCATATTTCCGGCGGATGTTCGATAGATATAAGTATGTGCTTTTGATCGCGCTGGCAGGGCTGATCCTGATCCTCTGGCCCAACGGCGAAGGAAAAAGCACTCAGCCGGAGAAACAGCCGCCCCCCTTGGAAGACACCGAGGCACTGGAAACGCGCATCGAGGCGCTTTTGGAGCGCATCGAAGGGGTGGGAAAGGCGCAGGTCGTGCTCACCGTCCGCAGCGGACAGGCGGCGGTCTATGCCTACGACACCACGGAATCCCTCAGCAGGACGGATGCCGGCGGCAGTTCTTCCCGGCAGGAGCAACTGGTCACGGTGAGCATGGGCGGCGGACAAAGTCCCGTGACTCTGGGGCAGACCGCGCCGGTCTATCAGGGCGCGGCGGTGGTCTGCCAGGGTGGCGACAAGGCCGCCGTGCAGCTTGCGGTGACCCGGGTGATCCAATCTCTTACGGGACTGGGCGCCGATCACATCGTTATTACAAAAATGAATGATTAGGAGGCAATCACTGTGAAAAAAAGAGGCGCGATCTATTCCGTCGTGGCGTTGATGCTGTGCGTGGCGGTCTATCTCAACTGGTACTACACTCGAACGGGAGGCGATCTCACCAATGCCACCGACTATCAGGCCGACGGCCGGATTCTGGGCGAATCGGTGCTGGTGGATCACATGGACGACCAGACGGCACAAACGGCGCCCGCCGCGGAAAAGGGCAGCTATTTCGCACAGGCAAGGCTGTCCCGCCAGCAGGCGCGGGATGAGGCGGTGAGCATTCTTTCCCAGACAGCCGAGAGTCCTAACGCTACCGAAGAGGCCCGTGCTGCCGCAGGCACGGATATCCGCGTCATGGCCGATAACGCGGTGCTGGAATCCCGTATCGAAAGCCTGATTATTGCCAAGGGCTATCAGGATTGCGTGGCTTTCATTAACGCAAACGGCGTCAACGTGATCGTTTCCAGACCGGAAAACGGGCTTCAGGCGGTGGACGTGGCACGTATTCGGGACATCGTGATGGATGAAACCGGATTGGCCGCCGAGGCCATCAAGGTCATCGAAACAGAATAATCTCTTGCAAAACGCGGCGGGATAGGGTAAAATAATGCCATCAATCCCAAAGGAGCGAGACACAATGGCCGAAGAAAAGGATTATCTGGAGCTGGAGGAAGAGGGCGGCGTCATCCATATCTCTTTTGCCGCGCTGGGCGAGATCGCGTCGCAGGCCGCGCTGGCCGTCCCCGGCGTGGCTGCGCTTGCCGCCGTGCCGCAGACGGTGGTCAGGGGCGTGCAGGTGCAGCTCAGTGAGATCGGTATTTGCACCATCGACCTGCATCTGCTGCTGACCATGGAGCAGAGTTTCGCGCAGGTGGCGAAGCAGGTGCAGACCGCCGTGAAGACGGCTGTGGACGCCGCCGTTGGCATCGAGGTGGCCGCAGTCAACGTTTTTGTGGCGGGCGTGGCGGTTCGGTAAGACCGCTTTGAATTCCTTAAAGCGCTGGGAGAAGAACGATATGGATCGTTTGGGACAATGGGTTCCGCTTTTCTGAGGAGAATCTCTCTTGGCGCCCCTTCGGGGGCGCCTTTTCTTTTTTTGCGGAGATGGACGGCCATGAGATCCGGTGGAGGGCGCTCGAAATGCGGCCTGCTGCCGCCGCCTTGCCGCGGTTTGCGGCGCCGGTTTCTAAATAATCAACATTTGCGGCAAAAAAATTGCATGATTATGCTTTATTTTTTCGAAAAACGCTTGTATAATATTAAAGGAAAGAATATAAAGACGGAAAATTGCCGGAGGATGGAATATGAACAGAAGAGAAGCGAGAGAACTGGTGTTTCACCTGTTGTTTTCGGCGGAATACACGGGCAAGAGCGGTCAGGAGCTTTTGCAGGACGTCACCGACGAGCGGTTTGCATCGCTGCGGGAAGAATATGCGCTTTACAGCGAACTCCCCCCCCAATCGCAGGAAGATTATATTCGTCAGGCGGTTACGGGAGTCGTGGAGCACCGGGAAGAATTGGACGAAGCCATCCGGAAATACGCGGTGGGCTGGAACCTTTCCCGCATCACCGCTGTTTCCCGCTGTCTGCTGCGGCTTTCCATGTATGAGATGCGGGAAATGAAGATCCCCGTGGGCGCATCGGTGAACGAGGCGCTGGAGCTTGCAAAGCGATATGATTCCGACGAGGCGGCCGCCATTCTCAACGGCATTCTGGGCAGTTGTGTCAGGGAAGAAGTGGAACCGCAGGCATGAAAACCTGGATCTTGGGCCTGGACACCAGCAATTATAAGACCTCCGCGGCGCTCTACTGCCCCGAATACGGGACGTGGCGCGCCTGCGGCAAACTGCTGGACGTGCCGCAGGGCACGCTGGGTCTGCGGCAGAGCGACGCGCTGTTCCAGCATGTAAAGCAGCTTTCCGCCCGGGTGCGGGAGGTCTGTGACGAGCTCGATGGCGCGATCGGGGCCGTGGGCGTTTCCACCCGCCCGCGGGATCTGGAGGATTCCTATATGCCCTGCTTTCTGGCGGGGCAGTGCGTAGGGGAATCCATCGCGGCGGCGCTGGGCGTGCCGGTATACGGCTTTTCCCATCAGCAGGGGCATCTTGCGGCGGCGGCGCTGTCCGCCGGACGGCTGGATCTGCTCAAACAGCCGTTTTACGCCTGGCATCTTTCGGGCGGCACCACCGAGCTTTTGCGGGTGGAGCCTGCGGAAGACCGAATCATCCGGGCTTGGATTTTGGGCGGCACGGGAGACATCTCCGCCGGCCAGCTTATCGACCGGCTGGGCGTGCGTCTGGGAATGGCCTTTCCGGCGGGACCCTTTGTGGAGCAGGCAGCGCTGGACGCTTCGGGGGAGGATTGGTTCCCAGTCCGGCTGGACGGGCTGACTTTTTCCTTCTCCGGCGTGCAGAATCAATATGAAGCCCGTCTGAACAAAGGCGCAGACGCGGGCAGCGTTTGCCGCTTTGTTCTGCTGACGGTGGGGCAGACCATTTTGCGCGCCACCCGGCGGGCGCGGGGCGAAAACGACTTTCCGGTGCTGATTTCCGGCGGTGTTTCGGTTTGCTCGCTGGTGCAGGAGCTCTTTGCAAAAGAGTCCAACGTGATCTTCGCGCAAAACGGTCTGGGCGGCGACAACGCTGTCGGGACGGCAGTTTTGGCGTCTATGCGTTTGAGGTGATCGCCATGGCCATGCAGCCTGTTTCAGTGACCCAACTGACCCAATATATCAAACTGTTGCTGGACCGGGACGAGATCCTTTCCCAGGTCTGCGTCCGGGGCGAGCTTTCCAATTACAAAATGCATTCCTCCGGCCATCACTATTTCACCCTAAAGGACGAGGGAGCCGTGATCTCCTGCGTCATGTTCCGCTCTGACGCGGCGCGTCTGCGCTTCCGTCCAGAGAGCGGGATGGGTGTGATCCTTGCCGGACGGGTGAGTCTGTTTCCCAAAAGCGGACAGTATCAGATCTACGTTTCCCATATGCAGCCCGACGGCGTGGGCGATCTTGCGGTGGCCTTTGAACAACTCAAGCAGCGCCTTTCGGCCCAGGGCTATTTCGATGAAGAATACAAAAAAACGCTGCCCCGTTATCCCCAGCGGGTGGCGCTGATTACCTCGCCCACGGGGGCGGCCGTGCGGGATATGATCCGTATTCTCGGCCGCCGCTGGCCTGCGGCAAAGGTGCTGGTGTGCCCCGTGCGGGTGCAAGGCGAGGGCGCGGCGCAGGAGATCGCCGCCATGCTGGATTATGTGGACCAAAACGCGCTGGCCGACGTGATCCTCGCAGGCCGGGGAGGCGGCTCCATCGAGGATCTTTGGCCCTTTAACGAAGAATGTGTGGCGCAGGCGATCTTCCGGTGCAAAACGCCGGTGATTTCCGCCGTGGGTCACGAGCCCGACGTGACCATCTCCGATTTTGTGGCCGACGTGCGGGCCGCCACACCCTCCAACGCCGCCGAACTTGCCGTTTGCGACAAGGAAGAGGTGCGGCAGACGCTGGCCCAGCTTGCATTGCGGATGCGGCGAGCCCAGGAGCGCAAACTCCTGTGGGCGCGCCAGCGGCTGGAACGATTGCAAAAAAGCTCCGTTATGAAAGCCCCTGAGGCGGCCATTCAGCAAAAGGCGCTTTTGCTGGAGTTGCTGCGCCAACGGCTGGAGCACGGAGGCGAGGCGCTTTTGCAGCGCAGGCGGCAGCGCTTTTCTCAAATGGCCGCCCGGCTTGACGCCCTCAGCCCCTTGAAGGTGCTGGGTCGCGGCTATGCCGTGATGACAAAGGATGACAAGGTGATCCGCTCGGTGGCGCAGCTTTCGGCGGGGGACGCCGTCGAGCTTCGCCTGTCCGACGGGCGGGCGTACTGCAAAGTGGATCGTGCAGAGAAAGGATCAGACAATGGCAAAAAAACGCAGTTTTGAACAATCTATGGATCGTCTGGAGGAGATCGTCAACGCTCTGGAGCGGGGCGACGCGCCGCTGGACGAGAGTTTAACCCTGTTTCAGGAGGGGGCAAAGCTGATAAAAGACTGTACCGACGCGCTGGATAAGGCGCAGCAGCAGGTATCGCTGCTTGCCAAAACCGAAAACGGCCCCGCGGAAGAACCCTTCACCGGGACGGAGGATTGATATGCCCAAAGAAATGCTGGCGCGCTATGCCGCTATGACCGAGGCGGCGCTGGAGCGATTCTTCCCGCAGGAGGAAGGCTGCGCGGGCCGGCTTACCGAGGCTTGCCGTTACAGCCTTCTCAGCGGAGGGAAACGGCTCCGTCCGGCGCTTTTGATGGAGTTTTACCGTCTTTGCGGCGGCGAGCCGGAGGACGCGATTCCTTTTGCCTGCGGACTGGAGATGATCCACACCTATTCGCTGATCCATGACGATCTGCCCTGTATGGACAACGACGATTACCGCCGGGGCCGTCTGTCCAATCACAAAGTTTACGGCGAGGCCGTAGCTACGCTGGCGGGCGACGCGCTGCTCAACCGCGCTTTTGAGATCATGCTGTCGCAAACGGCCGTCCCGGCCGAGCGTGCCATGGCGGCGGCCGCTTATATCGGCAGATGCAGCGGCGTATTCGGCATGATCGGCGGTCAGATCGAAGATCTTTCCCTGGAGGGGAAGACCCCCTCTGAGCGGGAACTTTTGCAGATGATTTCCAAAAAAACGGGAGCCTTGCTGCGAGCGGCCTGCGTGGGCGGATGTCTGCTGGCGGGCGCCCCGCAGAGAAGCCTGGCGGCGGCGGAGCAATATGCCGACGCGTTGGGGCTCGCCTTTCAGATCCGCGACGACCTGCTGGATGTGATCGGAGACGCCGCCGCTTTGGGCAAGGCCACGGGCAGCGACGCGGCCAATCACAAATCCACCTTTGTTTCTCTTTACGGGCAGGCGGCGTGCCGCCGCCGCGTTGACGAACTGACGGCCCGCGCCGTGGATGCCGCCGGAGATTTTGCCGACGGAGGCTTTCTGCAAGCGCTGGCAAAACAGTTGGCCGGACGAAATCATTGACTATTTGGAAAAGAGGCGTTTCCATGCGGCAATATCCCTTGCTGGAACAAATTCATACGCCAGCCGATCTGAAAAACCTTCCGGCGGAGGCGCTGCCGACGCTGTGTTCCGAGATTCGGGAGTTTTTGATCGCCCATGTTTCCCGCACCGGCGGTCATCTGGCCTCCAATCTGGGCGCGGTGGAGTTGAGCGTGGCGGTTCATCGGGTCTTTTCCGCCCCGGCAGACGATATCCTGTTCGATGTGGGACATCAGGCCTATGTTCATAAAATACTCACCGGGCGGCGGGAACGGTTCGATACGCTGCGCAGGCTGGGCGGCCTCAGCGGGTTTCTTCGTCCATCGGAAAGCGAATATGACAGCGCTGTTTCGGGTCATGCGTCTTCGTCGGTCTCCGTGGCGCTGGGTATGGCCCGGGCGAAAAGGCTGCGTGGCGACGACAGCGCTACCGTGTGTATTCTGGGCGATGGTGCGCTCACCGGCGGAATGGCTTATGAAGCTCTCAACGATGCGGGGCAATCGGGCCTGCCCCTGATCGTGGTTTTCAACGACAACGATATGTCCATCAGCCGCAACGTGGGCGCTATCGCCAAGCGGCTTTCGGCCATTCGACTGAAAAAACGCTATTTTCATATGAAAGAGCGCACCAAGCGCAGCCTTTCGCACCTTCCCGGCGGCAAGGGCGTCATCCGCGGCATTTCCTCCGTCAAAAGCCGTCTGCGCACCGCTATTTTGAAGGAAACCGTCTTTGAATTGATGGGCTTTACCTATTTGGGACCTGCCGACGGACATGACATTTCCACCGTCTGCAATCTTTTGGAAGAGGCGCGCAGACAAAACTGTCCGGTGGTGATTCACCTTAAAACCGTTAAGGGAAAGGGATATCTCCCCTCGGAGCAGGAGCCCACGGCGTTTCACGGCGTTTCGGCCTTTGATGTGGCCACCGGCCGCGCCGAGGGAGCGCACCGCGCCGACTTTTCCGCCGTGTTTGGAGAAACAATGGAGCGCCTTGCCGAAAAAGACGGCGCCGTTTGCGCCGTGACGGCCGCCATGGCGGCGGGAACGGGGCTGGAACATTATGCGCGGCGGTATAACGACCGATTCTTTGACGTGGGCATCGCAGAGGAGCACGCAGTTGCCATGTCTGCGGGTCTTGCGGCCCGGGGCATGAAACCGGTATGTGCCGTTTATTCCACCTTTTTGCAGCGGGCTTACGACCAGATGATCCACGATGTGGCCATCGGCGGCCTGCATGTGGTGCTGGCGGTGGATCGGGCCGGATTGGTGGGCGCCGACGGCGAGACGCATCAGGGAGCCTTTGATGTGCCTTATCTGAGAACCGTCCCGGGAATGAAAGTGTATGCCCCCGCAAGTTATGCGGAGTTGGAGGCGGCGCTGCAAGCCGCAGTGGAGGAAGAGACCGGCCCTGTGGCCGTGCGCTATCCCCGGGGCGGCGAGGGTCGCTTTACGGGCGACACCATGAGCGATCCCTGCGCCGTGGTGCGGGAGGGGTGCGATCTGGCGATTTGCACCTACGGCATCCTGGTGAATCAGGCCTTGGAGGCGGCGGAAAGACTGGAGCAGGCGGTCGTTTCGCTCCGCGTGGTCAAGCTCAACCGACTGGATCTTCCCGATCCTGCGGCGGTGCTGCAAACGCTTCAAGGCGTTCGCGGCCTGCTGGTGCTGGAGGATTGCGTGGAGCAGGGTTGTCTGGGTCAGCGGCTGGCGCAGATGCTGGCGGAAACCGGGGAATCCCTGCCGCTCCGTCTGTTGAATTTGAAGGATCACTTTATTCCCCACGGAAAAGTGGATGAACTTTGCAGCCTTTTTCGTATTGACGCCGAAGCTGTTTTTTCCGCCGCCAAGGAGCTTGCCCGTGGATAGGCGGGAGGAAATGCGCCTCGACGCGCTTTTGGTAGAGCGGGGCTTGATTTCCGGGCGGGACAGGGCAAAGGAGCTCATTGCGCGGGGCGCCGTTTTGCTCAATGGCGTCCCGGCGGACAAGCCGTCGCAGCGCTGTGATCCAAAGGCGGATTTAACTGTTTTGGGCGACGGCGGGCATTACGTCAGCCGCGCCGCGGAAAAACTGCGGGGCGCGATGGAGGCTTTTCCCGTTTCGCCGGAAGGCCGGGTCGCCCTTGACGTAGGCGCTTCCACCGGCGGATTTACGCAATATCTGCTGGAGCGTGGGGCAAAGCACGTTTATGCCGTGGATGTGGGCACCGATCAGCTTGCACCCGCTTTGCGAAGCGATCCCCGTGTCACCGATCTGCAGCAGACCGACATTCGGGCGCTTTCGCCCGGCGCGCTGCCGGAAAAGCCGACGCTGGCGGTATGCGACGTGTCGTTTATCTCCTTGCGGCTGGTGCTTCCGGCCATTAAGTCGCATCTTTCGGCTGACGGTCAGGCTATCGTGCTCATCAAGCCGCAGTTTGAGGCGGGAAGAGCCGCTGTGGGACGCACCGGCGTGGTCAGGGATCCCAGCGTTCATCTTGCTGTTTTACGGGAGATGGAAACGCAGTTTCGCCTGTGCGGCTTTGTGCTGGCGGGGCTGGAGCCGTCGCCGATTCGAGGCGGCGATGGAAACATGGAGTTTTTGGCGTGGCTGCGGCAGACAGGAGAGCCGCTTGAGCCGGATCTTCCCGCTCTGGTGCGCCGCGCACACACGAAGGATACGAAAGGAAAGGGATGCTTATGAACAGGGTTATGGTTCAGCCCAATCCCACCAAGCCAAGCGCCGTGCGGGTCAGCAGGGAACTGATTGATTTTCTGCTGAAGGAAGACTTCGAGGTGATGGTTTTGGAGGAATTCCGGGAGCAACTCGCGGAAGACGGGGGCGTGGACCTTTCGGCTGTGGAATTTCTCACGGAAGATGCGATCTATGATCGCTGTCAGTTTATCATGGTGGTGGGCGGCGACGGCACCATCCTGCGCATGGCGCACCCGGCTTCGCACTATGGGCGGCCGGTTTTGGGCGTCAATTGCGGAACCGTTGGTTTTATGAGCGAGATCGAACCGGAAGAGCTTTCTCTTGTGAAAATGGTAAAAGAAGAACGCTTTACGTTGGATAGCCGGATCATGCTGGATATTTTCGTGCAAAACGCGGCGGGAAAAACGGTTTATCAGGCCTGCGCCCTGAACGACGCCGTGGTGACAAAGGGCTTTTTCAACCGTGTGATCCCGCTGAGCGTGGTGGTGGACGGCCAAGAGGTCTTTGAGTTCAGCGGCGACGGCGTCATCATCGCCACGCCCACTGGCTCCACCGCGTATTCTCTGGCGGCGGGCGGCCCGATTCTGGCGCCTTCCAGTCAGTGTCTTGCGGTGACGCCCATCTGCCCTCATTCTTTAACGGTGCAGTCCTTTGTCATCAATGCCGAAAGCGAGGTCACCATTTTGAGCGATTGCCGCGCCCATCAGGTGTTCCTTTCGCCCGACGGCGATACCTATGAGCTCCACGACGGTGACCGTGTGGTTATCCGCCGTTCGCAAAAAACCTTTTCCTTGCTGCGGATCAAGGGACAGGGGTTTTATGAAATCATCCGCCAAAAATTAACGAATGTGAGGACATCAAAATGAAGTTCAAAAGACAAGCGGCTATTCTGGAGATCATTTCCAATTTCGAGATCGAAACGCAGGAAGAACTGGCTCAACATCTTCGGGAGCAGGGCTTTCAGACCACGCAGGCCACCATTTCCCGCGATATCAAGGAGTTGCGCCTGATTAAGGTTGCCTCTCATTCGGGCGGATATCAGTATTCCACTGCCGATCAGGGCGGTACGGCCACCCATCTGACCCGTTTGAAAAACATTTTCTGTGAATGCGTCATAAAAATCGACCGGGCGCAGAATCTTGTGGTGCTCAAGACGCTGGCCGGTATGGCCAACGCCGCCGCTGCCGCCATCGACGCCATGAAGGTCAAAGACATCGTAGGAACGCTGGCCGGCGACGACAATATCCTCATCATCCTTCACACCAACGAAGAGGCCGAGCGCTTCTGCGAGATGGTGTCCGATATGCTTGCCTGATCCATGCTTCGCCGGCTTCTGATCGAAAACGTCGCCGTGGTCGAAACCGCCGAACTCACTTTTGAGGGCGGTCTTTCGGTGCTGTCCGGCGAAACGGGCGCGGGAAAATCCATCATCATCGACGCGCTCGGCGCCATTCTGGGCGGCCGGGTCAGCCGTGACCTGATCCGCACGGGGCAGAGCCGCGCCTGTGTCACGGCGCTCTTCGATGATTTGAGCCCGGCGGCGCGGGAAACGGCTGCGGAACTGGGCCTTTCCGGCGACGGAGAGCTGCTTTTGTCCCGGGAGATCCATGCCGACGGGCGCAATCTCTGCCGGATCAACGGCAAGCCTGCCACGCTTCCCATGCTGCGCGCTTTGGGGCGGCGTCTGGTGAGCATTTACGGCCAGCACGACGGAATGCATCTGCTGGACGAGCAGCAGCATATCGACTATCTCGATGCCTTCGGTCTTCCGCAGCGGGAACTGGACGCCTATTATGAAAAATATGAGGCGCTTTTGCATCTCAACCGCCGCATCAGGGCGCTGTCCATGAGCGCGGCGGAGAAAGCGAGCCGCCGTTCGCTTCTACCCCTGCAGATCGACGAACTGCAAAAGGCCGCCGTCCGCCCCGGCGAGCAGGAGGAACTGCTGGCGCTGCGCGCCCAACTGCAAAACAGCGAAAAAATCGCGGACGGGCTTTATGAGGCCGCTTTGCTTTTGGACGGAGAAGAGGGCCGTGACGGTGCGGCCGATCTGCTGGCGCAGGCAGCAAAGTCCTTGAGCCGCAGCGCCCGTTTCAGCGCTGCCGCCGAGGGACTGGAAAGCCGTGCAAAGGAGCTTTCGATTCTGGCGCAGGATCTTTCGGCCTCTCTTGCCGATCTGACGGCCTCGCTGGAATACGCGCCGCAAAAGCTGGAGGAAACCGAACAGCGTCTTGACCGCATCTCCCGTCTTTGTGTGAAATATGCCGTTCCCGCCGACGGGCTGGAGGAACACCGCGCCGCGCTGGAGGTCGAACTGGCCGCGCTGGACGGGCTGGA
>JAFZPW010000015.1 GCA_017552495.1 Clostridia bacterium
CGCCGCATTTCCATCACCTCAGGAAAGGATATGCGTGCGGCTTTCGCGTTATTCTTCCGGCAAAAGCGCCGTGCAGACGGCGGCGGCATAGTCGCCCGTATGCGTCACGGACACGGCAAGCTTCCACGCGCCGTATTGCCGGGCGGCGCTGCCCGTCAGCGTAACGAAGGGATCGCCTCGTTCTGTCCAGTCAAGGCCGATCTCCCGTGGAAGCAGACCGAACAATCCGCGCCCCAGCGCCTTGGCCACCGCCTCTTTGGCGCAAAAGATTCCGGCCGCCGTGGCCGCGGGATGACCGCTTTGTTCCACATAAGCCCGCTCTCGCTCCGTAAAAATCCGTCGGCAAAAATATTCGTTTTTCAAAATCGAAGCAAACCGCTGGATCCGTTCCATGTCAATCCCGTTTCGGAGCGTCATGCCTTCCTCGCTTTCCCTGCCGCGCGTCCGGCGCGGATGCCACTGCACCAGGCCCAATGCAGGTTATAGCCGCCGCAATCGCCTGTCATATCCAGAATTTCTCCAGCAAGGTATAAACCTTTACATAGTTTTGATTCCATTGTCTTTTCGTCGATTTCAGAAAGCGGAACCCCGCCGGCGGCGACCTGTGCCTGCTCATAGCCCTGCACCCCGGAAACGGAAAAGCGCCAATGCTTGAACAATCGCGCCAACGCCGAAAGTTCCCGGTCGGTCAGCGTGCCGCAGCGGCGGGAAAGGGCGCCGAAGCCCGCCTGTTTCATCAGGGCAAATCCCAGTCGTTTCTGCACCGTCCCCAAAAGAAAGCGTTCCAGCGGCTGTGCTGCAAATCGTCCGCGCCGGGCACGCAGTTCCCGCAGCAGCGAGGCTTCTTCCTCCGCGGGAAACAGATCGAGTTCAGCAAAACAAGGGCGGTTTTTTCCCTGGGGCATCAGCAGCGACAGATCCATCACGGCGATGCCCGAAAGACCGTATTCCGTGAACTGCACCTCGCCCCGCCGCGCTCCGAGACAAGTCTCTCCTGCAAAAAGAGAGACTTCTGCCGGTGCGCGGATGCCTTTCAGCCCGCCGGAGGCCCGCATATCACAGCAAAGCGCCGTAAGGGCCGGATAGAGGGGCGTACAGGTGTGTCCCAACGCCTTTGCCAGTCCATAGCCGCTCCCGTCCGAACCCAATTTGGGCGCGGCACGGCCGCCTGCACACAGAATCACCGCGTCGGCGGCAAAGCGCCGCCCCGCCTCCACAATGAATTTTTCGCCTTCCCGTCGGATGCTGTTCACCGGAGCGGCGCACACGACCTCGATTCCCCGTTCCTCCAGCGCCGCCAAAAGCACATCCAGTACCATGGAGGCCTGCATACAATAGGGATAGATCCGCCCCTCGTCTTCCCGCGTCCATCGAAGACCCAGCTCTTCAAAAAAGCGAAGGGCCTCCGCAGGCTCCATCCCCCGCAAAATCGCTTCCGCTTCCCCGGGGACGGCGGAATGATAATGGGCCGTGCCTGCATTCAAATTCGTCAGGTTGCACCGACCGTTGCCGGTGGCAAGCAGTTTCTTTCCCACCCGGTCCAGTCGCTCCAGCAGGATGACGCGGATATCCGGCGTCTGACCGGCGGCGGTGATCGCGGCGGCCATCCCGGCCGCGCCGCCGCCCACGATGAGGACGGTTTTCATGAAACCCCTCCTAAAATCAAGTCTCAAGCACAGTATAGCACATTCCCTTTTACAAAACAACGCGGCAATTACCGCTTTTTCCTGCGAAAAAGTGAAAAAGGGGTTGCATTTTTCAAATCCTTGTGCTATGATAAGGAAGCATTCGCAGCCATGGCGGAATTGGCATACGCGCTAGCTTGAGGTGCTAGTTCCAGTAATGGATTGAGGGTTCAAGTCCCTCTGGCTGCACCAGAAAAAGCACTTGCTTCGTCAAGTGCTATTTTTCATCAAAACCAGTTCCCTTCACGCCCGCGGCTTTCCTGATCCTTTGCTTAGCGTCTTTCAGGAAAGCGCCGAAAATCGGCGCAGAACAGCGGCCGCCTGCGCCCGGGTCAGCGGGCTATTGGGCAGCAACGACCCGTCCGAGCCCTGCAAAATGCCCGTTGTCACCGCCCAGCGCAGCGCTGTTTCCGCATCCGGAAACACGTCGGAGGCATCGGAAAAACCGTCCAGCGCGGTGTCGGCGGGGACTTCTTTTTCCCGCACAAGCGTCTCCAGCCGATAAAGCATCAGAATAAAAGCCTGGCGGGTCACGGGCGCCTCCCAGTCAGCAGCGTCCTCTGTGATTCGGTGCGCGATTGCCCATGCGCGCACGCCATCATACCACGGTTTTCCGGAAGCAGGCTCGGAAACCTCCTCGCCGGAAAGATTGCAGAGGAGTTGAAGCGCCATAGCACCGCTGAGCGGCAGCTCCGGCAAAAAGACTCGTTCGCCGGCGCCCTGAAAAGCGCCGCTCTCCCAGGCGGCGCGGATGTCGCCGTAATACCATGCACCCGGCAGCACATCGTCAAAAGGCAGCGCCTCCCCCGTTACCGTGACGGTGCAGCCGCTTTGCGCCTCGCCGCAGATCGCCGTAATCACTGCGATACCGGCCTTTTTCGCCACGATGCGACCGGTTGCGTCCACCTCCGCCACCAACGGCGCGTCGGTCTTCCATTTCAGAAGCGGCGCCGAGGCCCCTTCCGGCTTCAATATCGGCGTGAGGCGCAGGCTGTCGCCCGTCTGCATCACAAGCGCCGATTCCAGCAGCAGTTCTCGCACCAAAATGGCATTCCACGGATTTTCCTCCCGGGGATCGGTTGGATCCCATCCGTTATCCCACTCCGCGGTGATCTCGTCGATCCGTTTGCCGGGCTTGCCCAGCGGGCCGGGGTCATCGCTTTCATAGACCGTAACCTGCGTTTTCGCGGGACAATTGTCATAAATCCATTTTGCGTCGGCGGTCTGAAGACGAACGCAGCCAAGAGACGCATGATCTCCCAGCAGATTATACTCCTTCGTCAGCATGGCGGCAGGATCCTGTCTGGAATAACAGATGGAATGAAACAGGATCTTTCCATTGAAACGGGTGGCAAACTGCCCGAAGGTGCCGTCGACCATATAAAGCCATTCGTATTTTCCAGAGGTGGAATAAGTCCCCATCGGCGTCGCGTGCCCTTTTCGGCCCGTGGAACAGATCATAGCCTTGACAGGGCGCGTGTAATAGCCTTCTTCTCCAAGGCCGTAAACCGTTACCGTATTGGCCGCCCGGTTAACCATAATGTAATAAGGGCTGCCGTTGTCTTTTGCGTGCTCCGCGGCGATGTATGTCCCTTCTGCGCGCAGGGGAATCGCCGTAAGCAGGAAAACAGCCGCCAGCAAACAAGACAATCGTTTTTTCATACATCCTCCGCCGCTTGCGCGGTCACATCCTTTTGACTAAAACAAAAAATCCGAATCTATCCCTTAACGGAGCAGGTTCGGATTTCTTTTTTTGGTGGAGACAAGGGGACTCGAACCCATGACCTCTCGCGTGTGAGGCGAACGCTCTAACCAGCTGAGCTATGTCTCCGTATGATTGCGGGACGCCTGGTGACGTCCCGAAAAAAATGGTGACCCGTACGGGAATCGAACCCATGATTCCGCCGTGAAAGGGCGGTGTCTTAACCTCTTGACCAACGGGCCGGATGGTAGCGGCGATGGGATTTGAACCTATGACCTGCCGGGTATGAACCGGATGCTCTAGCCAACTGAGCTACGCCGCCATTTTGCCTGCCGCAGCAAGCAAATAATATTATAGATGGAATGGACCCGTTTGTCAAGAGATTTTATGAGAAAAAGCAAGATTCTTTTTTACAGCGTCCGCACGGTATAATAAACCGCCATACCCAAAAGTCCGGCCGCAAGGGCGATGGCGGCGGCCAAAGCGATTTTGCCGCCCAGAAGGTAGGCTGCCATCACCAAAGCGAGGATCAGCAGATTGCTGATGAGGACAAAACAACGATTGAGATTTCTGCCATACAGCGCCTCACGAAGCTTCTCCGCCGTCTTCCCCTTTGTCAAAGCAGGCACAAGAGCCGCCACCGCAAGCACCCCTGCGACAACAGCCATGAAACGCTGCTCATGGACACTGTGATAGGAGCAGTAAGCCGAGATGACGCCTGCCGCGCACACCACGCAAAAGGTGAAAAAACGGCGCTCGCAAATCAGATAGATCAAATACAGCACAGCCATCACAGGCAGCAGCACGTTGAGCACATTCATCCCGTTGGCAAAATCCAGACGCAGAATCAGACAGCTCAGCGTAAACAACAAAAAGCATATACCAAAGAGCAGCGGCGTCACCAACCGATCTTTGCGGAAGGTGCCCTTTTTATACTGAACAGCCGCCCAAATCAAGAAGACTGCCGCAGCGGCCGCTCCGGCGATCAAAAGGATCAGATTGAGCCTCTGCCCCTGCAAAAACGTAGAGCCTGTAACCATATACCGATAAAGCCGCGCCATACCCATCAAAAGCAGAATCACATAAACAAAAATCACCATCAGGCGGTTGGTCGTCAATTCCTGTGCCTGCTTTTTCTTCTGATTACTCTCGTTCAAGGAAACTCACTCTCCGATATCAAAGTTGCCTGTCTGATACATAATGGCGCAGACAGCCGCCACGGGCGCCGTTTCGCACCGCAGGATCCGCGATCCGATGGATACGCAGGAAGCCCCCGCCTCCACCGCAAGACGAATTTCGTCTTCCGAAAAGCCGCCCTCGGGACCGGTGATGACCGCATATGTGCCGCTCCCTTCCGCTGCGCGAAGCGCGGCGGAAAGACTTTGCCGGTTTTCCTTTTCATAAAGGATCAGGTCGCAATCAGCCTCGGCGGCCATAACCGCCGCCCGGTCAAAGGCAACGATCTCCCCCACCGTCACGGCGCGGGAACGCTGGCACTGCTTGGAGGCCTCCAGCGCGATGCGGGCAAAGCGCTGACGCTTTTTTTCCAGATCCTTTTCCTCGGGCCGCGCAACGCAATAACGCGACAAAAACGGAACGATATGGGACGCGCCGCATTCCACACATTTCTGGATCAGGTAATCAAAGCGATCGCCCTTGGACAGGCCGGCGTAAACAGTGACAAACACACTGGGCTCGTTGTCGAAGGGTTCCTCCGAAAGAATCCTTGCCGCAGCGTCCTTTTTCCCCACTTCCTCAAGAACGCAGCGATAGGCCCGTCCGTTGTCGCAGCAAACGGTGATCTCATCGCCCGGCTGCATCCGCAGCACCCGGGAAACATGCTGGGCGTCGGAAGGCTCCAACGTGAGCCGGTCGCCGCACACCCGGTCTGAGGAAACGAACAAGCGCATCTCATCCCTCCCCGATAAAAAGCATTATAGCAAAACCAGTTGGGTTTGTCCACGAAAAAGTGAAGAAAAATCATTTTCTTCAGACTTTTTCAGAATTGTTCCCATGCATACAGCAAAGCATCACCCATCCGTCCCGGGTGCGCTCCCGGGTAATCACCATGTTCACCCGGCGAAACGCGTCCCTTACCTCCTGCGCCCGGGAATCTATGATGCCCGAAAGGATCAGGTGTCCGTCTTTTGCAAGCCAGGCGGGAAGGTATTCCGCCATGGCGATGAGCACATCGGCCACGATATTCGCCAGAATCACGCCATAAGGCCCGCCTGCGGCCAGTTCCTCCCGCAAGGCGGGGTCGGACAACAGATCACCGCAGCGGGTGGAATAACGGACGCCGTCAAGGTTGTTTTTATCCATATTTTCCGCCGTGATGCGCATGGCGTTTTCCTCGATGTCGCAGGCCAACGCGTGCCGTGCGCCCAACAGCAGCGCCGTGCAAGCCAAAATACCGCTGCCGCAGCCTACATCCAGTACCCGCTGCCCCGCCAGATCCAGGGCGTCCAACTGCTCCATGCACATCCGCGTGGTAGCGTGAGATCCCGTGCCAAAGCTGGAGGCCGGATCCATCGTCAGAAGCGTTCTTCCCTCCGGCACCTGCGCCTGCTCCCAACTTGGGCAGACAAACAGCCGGTCGCCCACTGGGAAGGGTTTATAGTACTCTTTCCATTTGTTTTCCCAATCCTCACTGCGAACGGGTGAAACCTCCATGGTCAGGTCGCCGTAAAAGCCGGTCGCATCCTGCTCCTTCAGCTCCGCCAGAAGCTGGCCCGCCTGCCGGAGGCGGGCCGCGCCGTCGGCATCCGGAGTAAGATAGCAGCTCACCGAGGGCCGGCGGTGAGGATTGTCGAACAACTGCTCCTCAATATAGTCCCAACGCTTGACGGGCGCGTGAAGAAAGTCCTCCACAGTCTGGGGATCGTCCACGCTGCAGCCGCCTGTAATCTCAGCCAAAAGTTCAGCCAAAAGCTCGGCCGCTTCGTGGGTAGTGGTGATTTTTACTTCAATATAATCCATTCGCTTCCTCCTTCGGCGCTCATCCAGATCTGCGCCTGACGAATCGTTTTGCAAAAATACGTCATGGCCTCCGCAGGATACCGCCCCGCCGCTGTTTCGCCGGTAAGCATCAAGGCGGAAGCGCCGTCTAAAACAGCGTTAAACACGTCGCTGACCTCTGCCCGTGTCGGCACGGGAGACCGTTCCATGGATGCCAGCATCTGCGTTACCACCAAAAAGGGCTTCCCGGCGGCCTTCGCCTTTGCCGCCACCGATTTTTGAATAGCGGGCACCTCCCACAGTGGAAAGGCGTTGCCCAGATCGCCCCGGGCGATTACCAGCACATCGGGCAGATCAATCCAGTCGGAAAGGCTGGAAACCCCTACGTAACTTTCGATTTTTGCGTAAAGTCTGCTATCTTTACAGCCATGATCTTTCTTGGCTTTTTTTACTTCCAGCAGATCCTCTCGCCCACGAACGAAGGACTGCATCACCCCGGTGACGCCAAAGGCGCGCGCCCGAGAAAGATTCCGATGATCCATCTCGGTAAGCGCCGGAAGATTGGGTGAAACGTCCGGCACGGCCACGCTCTTTCGCGGGAACAACGTCCCGCCCCGCAGCACCAGGGCCTTGTCCCCTTCACAGACGCGCAGCAGGAGTTTTCCGTCATCCAGCAAAAGTTCGCTTTCCGGGCAAAGCGCCTCGCGCACCGCCTGCGGCAACGGGATACGCGCCAGCGAAACGGCCTCGCCGGGAACAAGGGTCAGCGGAAGTCCGGTTTCCCCTACCCGCAGTTCGGGACCTTGCAGATCGATGAGCAGCGCCGGACGGACACCGACGGCATCGGCCGCCGCGCGCATTTTCTCCAAAAGCGGTCGGCTCTCTTCCAGCGTCCCATGGGACAGATTGAGCCGCAGGCCGGTCATCCCGGCGCGAAACATCGCCTCCAGCACGGCGGCGTCGGCGCAGGCCGGGCCAAGGGTTCCGTAAATTTCCATTACGCCTCCAAAGTAAACAGCCAACTGCAAGCGCAGCTATGATCGGTCTGTTCGGGATAGCAGCTCAAGGCGCGGCAGGTGATGCGGTCGTCGATCACCCGGGCAAACCCCGCATATTCCACCGCTCCAACCGCCTTGCAGGGATGCCAAGGCAGATTTTTACGGCTCCGCGCCGTCTGCACCCGGCAATCCAGCGTGCGATAAATCAACGTGTTTTCCTTCCGCACAATCTCGTCCCGGTTGATATTGGCATAAAGACGCAGACGCAGAGCCTTTTCCAGCCCGTCTATCCCGGCTCGCGGAGGCAGCGCCAAAAATTCTTTGATCTTTTTCGCCTCGATCACCGTAAACTGCTCCCATATGGCGATATCGTGTTCCATGGCCGCATCCATACCCAGTTTGCGCTCCACCGACTGAAACCACACGCCGTCCATGGCCAGCCAATCCTTGCAATAAATCTCGATCAGCCGTTCCAGTTGCTCCCGGGAAAGCGCCTGTAATGCTTCGCTTGCCATCGTGCGCCTCCCGTCAAAGGATCTCCCAGATCATCGTCACTGTGTCGCTGGCCTGAATCTCCTCAGGAGCAATGTCCATGGCCGCCCGTTTAGAAGCCGCCAGCATGGGCAGCGCTCCGTTGGCCAGTTCGCAGCGGGTATCGGAAATAAAACTGTGCCCATCCCAATGATACTGTATACTTTGCAGCTCACCCAGCGCAGCGCCGGAAGCCTTACACAAGATCCGCGCCTTTTCCAAGGCGTTGGCCACGGCGCTTTCCAGCAGCGCGGCGGCGGCAGCCTCTTCATCCCGCACGGTAAACTGCACCGAAAACTCAGGCTCCGAGGTGCTCTCCGCCATAGCGGAAAGCGCCGCCGAAAGGCGCCGCATATCCAAATCGAACTCCAGTTTCAGCGAATGGGCGCAAAGATAGCCCATAAAAATCTGACGGAAATTGCCTTTGTCGTCGTGCTCGCCGCGATATTCCGGCTCAATGCGAAAATCGGCGGTCTTGAGCGCATCGCGGGCAAAACCCGCCCGTTCCAAAGCGGCCCGCAGCGCCTCAAGCTGTCCCTCGGCGCGGGCCATGGTCTCGTCATATTGCTTATGCCGGGCCCGAAGCGTCATACTCAACGTGACCAGATCCGGCTTCAACCGGATTTTGCCGGTGCCCTTCACTGTGATCGTTCTCATTGCTTCACCTCATTTTCCGGCTCATCCCACGGGATATACAGGCAATACGCAGGATACATCTCGCCCAGATAGATCCACACATTTTCCCCCATTTCAATGGGCTCTTTCAAGATCAGGTTGGGGATAAAAAGTTTGACCGCGGTGCGATTTTTCCCTTTGAGAATAAAGCCCTCCTCGGTGGGCTCAGCGCGCAAACGCGCCACCCAGCCGCCCAGATCATTGATTCCGAAAGCCCGGGAAAAATACGGAAGAATGTCCTTTTCTTCGCAGTAAGTGACGTTTTCCGGATTCATCAGCCAATTTCGAGTAAGCATGGTATCCTCCTTTTTGTATGCGATCGCAATTTCAAATACAGTGTATCACAAATGCGGTAAAAAAACAAGGAATTGCCACAAGGCTCGTTTTGAGAAAACCATCATCCACGCTATCAGTCGCAACCGTGCGCATGAAAAACCGAGGGCAGACACAAAAGTGTCTGCCCTCGGATCATGTTTTGGGGCGGAAGTTCAGGCTTCCAGCGTCTTCTGGTAGTTGTAAATTCTCCAGATAACGGCGCACATCTCGGAACGGATGATGTTGTCGTCGGGAC
>JAFZPW010000155.1 GCA_017552495.1 Clostridia bacterium
CAGTCTGGTGAAAAACCTGCTTTTGTGGCCGGCGGAGGTCATCGTGCTGGTGCTGGTTTTCCGTCTGCTGGGCCCCGTTATGGAGCGGTATAAGCTCATTCCCCGGCAGGAGTGGACGCTGCTGCCCCGGAAAAAATAATCGTGTCAACCATGCCGCCCGCAGGCGGCATGGTTTTTGTATGGGAGGAGAACGACTCTTCGACCCACCTTGACAAAAAACGGGAAAACCGATACAATAATGACAGATTTTCCATATATCTTTCATAGAAAAGGAGCCGAGCAACATGGAATTCAAAAATGCGTGGGAATCCTATACGCAGGATGATCTGACGGCGCTGAACGCGCTGAACGAGGAATACAAGGCGTTTCTGGACAACGGCAAGACCGAGCGGGAGTGCGTCACCGAGGCCGTGGCTATGGCGGAAAAGGCCGGCTATCGCGAGCTTTACGCCGCGCTGAAAAAGGGCGCGCCCAAGGCGGGCGACAAGCTCTATGCCGTGTGCATGAACAAGGCGCTGGCCTTGTTCCAGATGGGCAAGGAGCCGCTGGAAAACGGCATGAACATTCTGGGCGCCCACATTGATTCGCCCCGCGTGGACATCAAGCAGAACCCCCTGTATGAAACCGAGGGTCTGGCTTATCTGGACACCCATTATTACGGCGGCATCAAGAAGTATCAGTGGGTCACGCAGCCCCTTGCCATCCACGGCGTGGCGGCGAAAAAAGACGGCACGGTGGTGAACGTCTGCGTGGGCGAGGATCCCGCCGATCTTGTGTTTGTGTTTACCGATCTTCTGATCCACCTTTCCGCCGCCCAGATGGATAAAAAGGCCGCGCAGGTCATCACCGGCGAGGGCCTCGATCTGCTGGTAGGCAACCGTCCGCTGGAAAAGAGCAAGCTGAAAAAGGATCAGAAGGAAGCCGTCCGCGCCAATGTCCTGGCGCTGCTCAAGGAGAAATACGGCCTGGAGGAAGCGGACTTCGTTTCCGCCGAGCTGGAGATCGTGCCCGCCGGCAAGGCCCGGGACTGCGGCTTCGACCGCAGCATGGTGCTGGCCTACGGACAGGACGACCGCATCTGCGCGTTCACCTCGCTTTACGCCATGCTGCAGGAGAACAAGACCCTGCGCCGCACCACTTGCTGCCTGCTGGTGGACAAAGAAGAGATCGGCTCGGTGGGCGCTACGGGTATGCAATCCTTCTGGTTTGAAAATGTGGTGGCCGAGCTCATCGCCGCCACCCGGGGCGAATCCTTCCTGGCCACCCGCAGGGCGCTGGCCAATTCCAATATGCTTTCCTCCGATGTCAGCGCCGGTTACGATCCCCTGTACGCCGATGCCTTTGAGAAGCGCTCCGCCGCCTTCCTTTCCCGGGGCATGAGCTTCAACAAGTTCACCGGCTCCCGGGGCAAGGGCGGCTCCAACGACGCCAACGCCGAATATCTGGGGGATATCCGCCGCATCATGGACGGGGCGAAGGTTCACTATCAGTTTGCCGAGCTGGGCAAGGTCGATGTGGGCGGCGGCGGAACCATCGCCTATATCATGGCCAAATACGGCATGAACGTCATCGACAGCGGCGTGGCCGTCCTGAATATGCACGCGCCCTACGAGCTCAGTTCCAAGGCCGACGTTTACGAGGCCGTCAAGGGCTATCGCGCCTTCTTGAAAAATGCGTAAAAATTCTTAAAAGTTACAGGACGATCAAAAAAAGCGCTCTCTTTTGCAAAAGAGAGCGCTTTTTTTTGAAAATTCCATGATGTGTTAGTAGAACGTGAGTGGGGGGGGTTATAATGTTTTCATAAAACACCGATTCCGTAAATGAAAGAAATCGAACGAAGGAGAACGTTTATGAAACAAACGAGAAAAAAAGGGCTGGGGATCATTCTGGCACTGGCCATGATACTGAGTCTGCTGCCTGCGTCGGCGCTGGCGCTGGCAGTTGACCCGGATATCAGCAATGTGAAGCAGAGCGGAAACCTGACGACCTTTACAAAGGATGCGTCGCTGGTTTCGATTCGAATCGACGAAAGCAAACTGAAGGATACGGAGAATTCGCACGCCAGTGTGGAATTTTTGCAGCAGGAGGAGTATCCCGGTTTTGTCGAGCGTGAGCCGGATATGTCGGTTAAGAGGGAAGTAGACGATAATAAAGCCTTCAATATAGAGAATTATATCGTCTACGATCAAAGTGTGTCTGGCGCAAAGCAGCTTACGGCAGAAGAGGACAATTTCTTTGAGGGCGATATTTACAGCGTAAGATTTCATGACGCGGCCATTCTTTCCGACGGGAGCCGGGCCGACCTGTTGATGACCGTGTCCAACGTACATATCGCGCTGCAGACCAACCTTGCGACGACGTTTGACGGTTACGTTTATCTGACCAAGGGTGTTATGCTGCGGGGCGGCAACACCACGACAAAGGATATTGATAATACGACACGTAACGGCGTGCAGTGCGATATAAATTTCCGAATTGTACGTTCCGGCGCCGATGAGCCCGTTGATGGGACGTTTTTCTATGGCGTCCGCGATCTTGACGTGATCAGAGACAACCGAGGGTTCAACAGTCTTGTCAATGCGGAAAAGGTGAACAGCTATTCCGAGCAGGTCAGAGTGAGCAGCCAATATGATTCTGCCATCTATGTGCCGGACGCTGACAACGGGTTAGATTACAAACTGGTCGTAAGCCAGACCGACGAAGGCGTTTTGTTTGCGCCGCAGGCGAGCCCGAACACTTTCAAAGATGAGGACCCGGGAACCTTCCTCACAGGCTTTGCCACTGTGGTGGATAACGGAAACGGCGGGATCGATATCACGGCATGGACTGCGGGATCAAAGACAGCAGCTGTACGTACGATACTTTTCAATGCGGAATATAGCTACCATGAGTATCATTCTTCCACTACCATAGACGGGACGATCCAAACTACCGCAAACGGCAACCTGAACGGGATGCTGGATGATAGCAGTAATGTGTTCGGTCCCGGCATTTTGGGCGTGCCGGATGGCAAGGAGGTGCGTTACACTATAACGCCTGAGGAGGGCTTTGATATCGGTGATATCATCATCGACGGATATCTGTTTCCCGCATCGCGCTTAAGGCAGATACGGGACGTACCCGAGGGAATCGTTGCTGAGTACCCGGAAGACGGAGGTGTCAATGTCTTCACTCTATTCTACGACATAAGGGCGAACGGTTGGGCCGTTATATTCAACTCACCCTCTGTCGGTTACCCTCGCGATCACGAAGTACACGTTTCTTGGGTGACTTCGCTTCAATTGACGAAACAGGTTGTAGACTCCGATGAACCGGAGATTGTCGTTCCCTATCCAACGAGCGGTAGTCAATCCTCCTCTTCTTCCAACGGAAAGTCTTTCCTTTTTGACATTACGCTCAGCGGACTGGAGGACGGCGAATACGAGATCGACAAGACAAACGCACCCAATGCCACGGAAGAAACCAAGCTTGTTGTTTCTGATGGAACCGGAAGCCTGACGGTCAGACTCAAAGACAACGAATCCATCCGAATCCAGGATCTTCCCAGCGGCACGGAATATATGATAACTGAGAAAATTCCCGCCGGAGCGTTCCCCTATCGTGTACGGCATTCGATCACCTCGGGCGGCAATGTGCTGCACGCGAAAGAAAGCGTCACCACCGGCCCGCAAACCCTGATTGGCTTCACCGAAGTTTGCTTCCGTAACCGATACGTCAAGCCCTTTAATCCGCCCACCAATCCCGTCGAGCCCAAGCCTGCGCCCACGCCCGTGCCGGGAGATCTGAACGGCGACGACCATTTTGCCTATATCGTGGGCTATCCCGACGGCACGGTGCAGCCCGGCCAAAACATCACCCGCGCCGAGGTGGCAACGATCTTCTTCCGTCTTTTGTGGG
>JAFZPW010000156.1 GCA_017552495.1 Clostridia bacterium
CTCTCCAAAACTGGCATCTTTTGGCGAGGGAGGGCTGGCAGGTGAGGTGCGGGCTGTAACGGGGGCATCACAGCGCATTGCGGAGCTTCAGCGACTGGGGTTTGAACGGTGCATCGTCCCGTCGGCCAACCTCAAGGGTCTTGTAGAAGAGAGCCGGATTCAGTTGATTCCCGCCAAAGATATTCAAGCGGCGATTCGGGCTTGTTTTGACTGAATTTCATTGAAAACGAAGAACTGTAAGGTGATTTAACCTTACAGTTCTTTGTTGCGTTTTCTGCGGTGATACGGGCATTTGGCAGCAGTTGCGGCCGGTGAAATAATATGATCCAGCCGACATTCACCGTATTCCTGAAACAAACAGGTTTGATCGGAACATGGGATTTGCATAAATACCTCCTGCAATTTTCTTTTAGTATATGATAATTCGGTCGTGTCATGCAAAATGCCGAGCTGACGGAGGGGCGCGTGGTGCTGTCCAACGAGGAGGCCATGGACGAGCTGGCGGCGGACTATGCAGGGAAGCTGCTCACCGACGAGAGAGCGATCGCCCGGGTGATGGAGGAGAACCGGACGCTGGGACAGCGGATCCGGGAGATCCTCCGGAGGATCGGCGAGGAGCTGCGGAAGATCTTCGGAAAGAGCGAGCCAACGCTGGAGCGGGCGCAGATGGACAAGGCCCGGGACAGTTTGACTCGGAGCTGCCGGCAGGCGTTTACATGAAGGAAACGCCGAATACGCTGAAAATCTCAAAAACGGGGTAGCATACAAAAATACAAGCAATTATACAAAATGAATATTTTGTATAATTTGAAGGAGGGAAATTACAGGAACTACCGTCCTGAAGCCGCTTTTTGTATTTCTTTGGTCATGTCCTCACTTTTTGATTCCAACTGCAAGAGCATTTCTTTCAATTTCAAACCTGCGGCAAATCCGGTCAGTTCTCCGTGTTTGCCGACCACTCGATGACACGGTGTCAAAATCAACACCGGATTTTTTCCGCAGGCGCTTCCCACCGCACGCACAGCATGCGGACGCCCGATGAACGCTGCAATCTGAGAATACGATCTGGTCTCACCAAACGGGATACGTTGCAGCGCACTCCACACCGCTTTTTGAAATGCGGTGCCGTCGTCACACAATACTGGAACGGTAAAATCGGTTCGGTTTCCATCCAGATACTCCTGCAACTGCTTTGTCGCTTCCATCATCACTTTTGGAAAGATTTTGTCTTTTTCCGTATTCTGTTCGGTATAATTCTCCTGTTCAGACTTGCAAAAAGCAATCTTTTTGATATAATAGTCATCAGAAACAAGGCGAAACGTTCCGAAATGCGAATGATACAAAATTTTTTCAAACATCATGCCAAACTCTCCTTTTCGGCAATCAGAGGTAAAATTCATGGATTATCTGAAAGAAGCGCCCCCTGTTTTGCGGGATTACCTGGTCTATCTGGAAACCATCATGGGCCGTTCGCCTAATACGGTCAACGAATACTATCTCGATCTTCGCACGTTTTTCCGCTTTTTGTTGCAAAAACGCGGGATGGAATCCGCTTCCCAACCCTTTGAAGCGATCAGCATTCAAAAAGTAGATCTGGAATTGATTCAAAATGTTACAAAATCGGACGTTTTGGATTTCCTTGTCTTTGCGGCGCGGCAACGGCCAAAGTATCACAAGAGCCAAGCGACCACCTATGGAAACGATATGCGCGCCCGTGCACGAAAAATCTCGGCGCTGCGGGGGCTCTATAAGTATTATTGTGAAAAAGTACAGTTTTTTGACAATAACCCCACAAAAGGTCTGGACACGCCCC
The DNA here is from genome assembly GCA_017552495.1 of Clostridia bacterium. GTDB lineage: Bacteria > Bacillota > Clostridia > Oscillospirales > Butyricicoccaceae > UBA4644. Next base: position 1,814 of record JAFZPW010000156.1, read on the forward strand.
GCTCCAAAAAGGAACTGCCGAAATATCTGACACTTCAGGAAAGTCTGGATCTGCTGAACGCCATCGACGGTTCATTCCGCGAGCGGGATTACTGCATCATCACCCTGTTTCTCAACTGCGGTATGCGTGTTTCCGAACTGGTAAACATGGATTTGCAAGACATTTCCGACGATCGACTGCGTCTTTTGGGAAAGGGCAATAAGGAGCGTATGGTTTATTTGAATCAGGCCTGTGTCAACGCCATCGAAGCCTATCTCCCCCACCGCGTCACGCCGAAGGCGGCCAGCCGCAACGCGCTGTTCATCAGCCGTCTGGGCAATCGGATCGACGTGCAGACCGTAAAAGCGCTGGTTAAAAAATACCTGACCGCCGCCGGGCTTTCGCAAAAGCATTGCAGCGTACACAAGCTGCGGCACACGGCTGCCACGCTGATGTATCAAAACGGAGTGGACGTGCGAACGCTGAAAGAGGTGCTTGGTCACGAAAATCTGGATACCACTATGATCTATACCCACGTGGTGGATCAAAATCTCCGCGACGCGGCGGAAGCCAACCCATTAAATCATGTGACTCCGCAAAAGCGTGATCGTTCAAACAAAACAGACGATTCTGCCGAAGCACCGGCTCCGGATAACACAAGACCCCGATGATTTCATCGGGGTCTTTGTTGTTGTAAACAATGGAATTATTCAGCGGTAGGAACTTCCTCAGCAGGAGCCTCCTCAACCGCTTCTTCCTCAACCGCTTCTTCAGCGGAAGCGGTCTGGGGCTCAAGCAGCGCACGGATCGAGAGAGAAATCTTCTGCTTCTCTTCGTCGATGCCAATGATCTTGGCTTCCACCTGCTGGCCGATCTGCAGCACTTCTTCGGGCTTGCCGATGCGGCGATCCGCGATCTGGGAGATGTGAATCAGGCCGTCGACGCCAGGCAGAACTTCCGCAAAGGCGCCAAAGGGCATGAACTTCACGATCTTAACATTGGCAACGTCATCCACATGATAGGTGTTGATGAACTTGGTCCAGGGATTGTCCTCGGCCTTGCGATAACCCAGAGAGATCTTCTTCTTCTCGGGATCAAGAGCGATGACGTAAACTTCCACTTCCTGGCCAATCTCCAGAACATCAGAGGGATGTTTGACCCGGTTCCAGGACAACTCGGAGATGTGAACCATGCCGTCGACGCCGCCAATGTCCACAAAAGCGCCATAAGACGTGAAGGACTTTACGACGCCCTTATACTGCTTGCCAACCTCGATGGTTTCCCAAATCTTGGCCTGCGCCTCTTTGCGGGCTTCATTTGCCAAAACCTTAATCGAGCCGACGACACGCTTGCGCTGGGGGTTGACTTCCATAATGCGAAGCTTCTGCGTGGTCTTCATCAGCGGATCAAAGGAGGCCTCGCGGGGCAGCCCGGTCTGGCTGGCAGGAATAAAAACACGGATACCCTTGACCAGAGCGACCACGCCGCCCTTGTTCTGGTCGATGATTACGCCCTCCATGGGTTCCTTGCTCTCGACGGCGGCTTCAAGAACCTCCCAGTTCTTAACGGCGTCCAGACGCTTCTTGGAAAGGCTGATCCAGCCCTCCACATCGTTGACGCGGATTACGGTCGCTTCGATCTCATCACCCACATGGATGTTGTCGGCAACCACGAAATTGGGGTCGTCAGACAACTGGTCCAAATCGATATAGCCGGCCTGCTTGACGCCCAGATCGACAGTAATGTCGGTGGCGTTGATGGCAGTAACGACGCCGGTCACCTTTTCTCCTGTATGTAAAGTTTTGAGAGATTGCTCCAGAAGTTCCTCGAAGCTTTCTGCGCTGTTGGTCTTGATTTCATCAGTCATTGTCCTATATACCTCCTTAATGATTCGATCCGGCGTTGAAGCGCCAGCGGTAACAAATCCCCGCGCATACGTTTTCAGGACGGAACGGTCAAGCTCACTCACATCCTGAATAAACTGCGTCTGCACACAGCGTTCCCGGCACAAAGCATAAAGATTCCGAGAATTGCTGCTGGACGGGTCACCGATCACCACCGCAAAGTCAGATCGTTCGGCCAGAAACCGCGCCTCTGACTGACGCAATTCCGTAGCCTTACATATTGTATCAAATATCCGGGGCGATTTACAAGTGTTTTTTATGATATTTACAAACTTTACACAATTTTCTTTTTGAAAAGTGGTCTGACAGACCACCGAAACGGGACGACCATCCATTTTTTGCAGATTTTCCCGCAATTCATCCTCATTTTCCACCACAATGGGTTCGCTGCAACGAGCCGCAATCCCATCAACCTCGGGATGGCCGCGCTTTCCGATAATGAAAACCGGTCTTCCCTCTCGGCTTTCTTCCATAACAATGCGATGGATCTTTGCCACATTTGGGCAGGTGGCGTCCAAAATCGTACATCCGCGCTCCTGCAAAGCATACAGTATCTGTGGCGTAACGCCGTGTGCGCGTAGGATCACTGTGGCTCCGTCTGGAATCTCTTCGGGCGCTTCCGCCGTTAAAACGCCGTGCTCCGCCAGTTCTTCGATCACATGGCGGTTATGGATCAGCGGGCCCGCCGCATAAAGCGGACGCTCCGGCGCGGCGCTATCCAGCGCCATCTGGATGGCGCGGCGAACGCCGAAGCAATAACCCGCGTGCTTTGCCAAGGTAATCATTCCGCCATCCCTCCGTTTTTCAAAGAATAGATTCGGGTCATCAATTCCGCCGCCGCTGCTGCATATTCTTCTGCCGAAGGCTTTTTCTGGTCATAAGTCGGCAAAAACGGCGTTCCGATCCGCACAATATTGTTTCGGAACAGTTTCGCCCCTTCTGGAATATACACTGGCACAAGCGGAACGCCTGCACGATGCGAAAAAAACACCGCGCCGCTTTTAACCTCGACAGGTAATCCGGTGCGGCAGCTCTTTCCATCCCTGACCCGGGTTCCCTCCGGAAAGATCAACAGCCGTCTTCCCTGCTTCAAAAGAGAAAACGCCGTCTTGACGGCAGAAAGATCCTGCTGATCCCGTTTCACCGGAAACGCGTGAAGCCAACGGATGATACGGCGCACAACCGGAACACGGAACAACTCGTCTTTGGCCATAAAGCCGAATTCCCTCGTTGGCCCGTTTGCCATTAGGAGAAAAACCGCGTCGCTATTGGTGCTGTGATTGCCGCACAAGACAGCCGCTCCCCGAGGGAGATGCTCTCTTCCCGCCACGCGGGCCCGGTAAAACGGAAACAGCAGCACCCGTAAAATCCAATAAACCGCTTTATACATGCAAACGTTCCTTTACCAGTTTGCGCACCAGCGCGATCGAGGCTTCCAGATCACATTCCGTCGTATCCACGATCACAGCGTCCTCCGCTGCCTTCAACGGCGCCGCGGAACGGGAGGAGTCCTGCAAATCCCGCCGCCTGAGCCCCTCGAGCACTTCTTCATAACTCACATCAAGTCCCTTTGCCTGTTGCTCCAAAAACCGCCGTCTGGCGCGTGCCTCGCTGCTGGCGGTCAAAAAGATTTTCAGGTCGGCGTCAGGTAACACCACCGTACCGATGTCGCGGCCATCCATGATTACATCGTTATCTCTGGCGAAATCCCGCTGCCGCTCCAGTAAAAACGCGCGCACAGCCGGAATGGCGGACACATCGCTGGCATAAATCGACGCCTGCTCGGTGCGGATCGCCTCCGATACGTCTTCGCCGTTCAAAAACATATGCTGTGCGCCGTCGAGAAAGCGGATCTCCAGAGTGATATAGGGCAAAAGCGCGGCCACACCCGCCGTATCCTTTCCGTTGACGCGATTGCGCGCCGCAAACAGACCGATACTGCGATACATGGCTCCGGTATCAATGTAAATAAAAGACAGCTGCTTTGCCAGCGCCTTGGCGATGGTGCTTTTTCCGGCGCCGCCGGGACCGTCAATGGCGATTGCGTGATGGATCATGATTCTTGTTCTCCTTTCGCAGCGGCTTGTCCCGCGCAAAAGCCCGTAGACCAGGCGATTTGCAAATTAAAGCCGCCGGTATATGCGTCAACGTCCAAAATCTCGCCGGCAAGGTAGAGATTTCCGACCTTTTTGGAACGCATGGTTTTGGGATCAACTTCTTTTACCGAAATGCCGCCCGAGGTGACGATGGCCTCATCCCACGAGCCAAACCCCGTCAGTATAAGCGGAAAGGCTTTCAGCAGTCGGCAAAATCCTTCCCGCTGCTTTTTGGTGATCCCGTTCACTTTTTGCGCGCCCGTGATGCCCGACAGTTCCACCGCTGCGGGAATCAACTTTGTTGGAAGCAGACCGGAAAGCGCGTTGGAAAAATCTCGGTTTCGTGTCTGTGAAAAATCCCGCAAAATCCGCTTGTCCAGCGTATCCGCGTCAAGCGCCGGTTTCAGATCGATCTCCGCCTGATAAGGAAAGCTGTGCTTGCCGCAGGACAAATGCGCCGATGCGCTGAGCACCAGCGGGCCGGAAACGCCCTTGTCGGTAAACAGCATTTCGCCAAACTCCGAAAAGATTGTTTTCCCGTCTTTTTTCACGGTAAAGGTCACATTCCGCAGTGAAAGCCCCTCCAGGCGGGCAGGAAGATCTCCCTCCGCCAGCAGCGGAACCAGCGACGGCTTGATTCGCGTCACCGTATGTCCCACAGACTGTGCCAGCAGATAACCGCTTCCGTCGGAACCGGTCTTGGGATAGGATCGGCCGCCGGCGGCAAGGATGTAAGCGTCGGCCCGCAATCGCCGTCCGTCCTGTAAAACCGCTTCCGCAACGCGGCCCTCTGCCATGGTGAGTTCCACAGCTTTTCCCTGCAATACGGTAACGCCAAGGCGGTGCATCTGCGTTCGCAGCGCGCCGGAAATGTCTTTGGCGCGGTCAGACTCCGGAAAGACCCGATTGCCCCGCTCGGTCTTGAGCGGCACGCCAAGCGCGGAAAAATAGGCCATGACATCCCGCGAACTCATGGCAGAAAAGGCACTGTAAAGGAATTTACCATTCGTTACGATGTTACGCATCAATTCCTCGTTCTGGCAATCGTTGGTCAGATTGCAGCGGCCTTTTCCTGTGATGTTGAGCTTGACGCCGCAAAAAGCGTTTCGTTCCAGCAAAATAACGGCAGCACCAGCCGATGCTGCCGTACACGCGGCCATCATCCCAGCGGGCCCGCCGCCGATAACCAGAACCCGCCTCATGCTTCGCGCTCCTTTCCCCGATATTGCCCGGCCGCCGCAAAAGATGCCAGTTTTTTCTGCGCCTTTTCATCATTGTGCGCCAGAAGGCAGACGATCATGCTGCAAAGCGAGATCAGCGGCGCCATGCTGCCGCCGAGGCCGTAATCGCCGCACTCCGCGACCAAACTGATGTCCGCGTCCTGCGCGGCGGCAGAATTGTGACTTTCGGTAATGGTTGCTGTGCAGACCTCCCGCTCCCGGGCAAAGGACAATAGATCCAAGGTCGCTTGCTGATGTTCCGGAAAGGCAAAGCACAGCAAAAGATCCCCCGCCGCCATGCCGGAAGCGCCGCTCAGCGGATCGAATCCCAACTGGTTCAGAGCGCAGACATTCGACAAAAGCACCCGGAGATAGGATGCCAGATAATTTGCCGCAGCGGAGGAATACTGTTGTCCGTATAAATAAATCTTCCCGGAAAGCATCATCCGTGTGCACAGATTATTCAACGCGTCAAGCGGATTGAGACTGAGAATTTTTTTAATGTTCAGCGCGTCGTGAGCAGCGATGCTGTTGAGCAGTTCCAGATCGGAAGATGCGTTTTCCTCCGCCCGGTCAAATCGCTCCAGCGTATTCAGGCGGTATTTGAGCTCCAACTGCATCGCGTTCTGAAAATCGCCAAATCCTTTATACCCCAAAGCGGAGGCAAATCGAATTACCGTGGATTGACTGACGCCGGTGACCGAGGCAAGATCAAAAGAACTCATAAAAGCGGCCTTGTCGCAATGCTCCGTAACAAAACGCGCCAAAAGATGCTGCCCTTTGGTAAACCCACCGGCATTTTCCGTGATGGCCTCGTTGATCCGCTTCATAGTTGCCCCTCCATTTATCTTTATGTCACAGAATACTACAGAGATTTGAGATATGCAACCTCTTGCTTGGTCAAAAAACGCCAACTTCCAGTCGGCAAGTCTTTCAACTTTATATCCCCTTCCGCAACACGCTTTAACGAGTTTACCGTGTAACCTAATTTCGCGCACATTCGCCGAATTTGCCGGTTTTTCCCCTGCCGGATGGCAATCGTCATAATGTAGCCCGATTCGGTCTTGCCAAGCAGCCTGCACCGTGCGGGAAGCAGCCGCTCGCCGTCCAGCTCGATTGCGCCGGAAAGCGGGATCTCCGGCGAAGGAAGCTGCTCCTCGTCCGGCGTCAACTTTACCAAATACTCTTTATACACTTCATGGGAAGGGTGCATCAGATGATGGGCCAGTTCCCCGTCATTGGTCAGCAACAGCAGGCCTTCGGAATGCATATCCAGCCTGCCAATGGGATAGACTCGCTGTGGGACGCCTTCCAGCAGATCAAGCACCGATTTGCGCCCGGCCTCATCGGAAAGCGTTGTGACATAGCCGCGGGGTTTGTTGAGCATGATGTAACACTTTTCCGCCGCTTTTGTGTCGATCCGTTTACCGTCCAGGCAGATCTCGTCTGCTTCCGGATCAGCGGAATCGCCAAGCATCGCTGTAAAGCCGTTCACCTGTACTCTGCCTGATTTTATATATGTTTCAGCCGCTCTTCGGGAACAAATTCCCGCAGATGAAAGGATTTTCTGAAGTCGTTCTTTCAAAAGAGAATTTCCTCCAAATCATACGGATTTTTTCCAGGAGTCCCGGTGCAGCGGCGGGCTCCGGGGCACAGTCATTTGCAAAATACACGGGAGTTTCAAACAAAAGCCGCCCGCCCAGCCACACCTGCAGCGCACCGTAACGTTCTCCTGCTTTGACGGGAGCGTAACAAAACCGCGGCCCGCACAAAACGATCCGCAAACGGGCGGATTCCTCCGGCTGCAAGCAGCAGGAAAACCCTTCATTGCAATACAACCGTGCTTCGGCATGATCCGCTGCGATCAACGGAACACTTCCGCAATCCCCGGCGCCAACCGGGTTGCAAGGCTGGTATTGCGAAAAGCCTCGCTCATACAGCGCGGCATGATCGTCCCAATCATCAGGATCGTTGAGCGTAACGGCAACCAGCATCCGCCCGTTTTCTTCCTTTGCCGAAACCAGGCACCGGCCGCACGACTTCGTAAAACCCGTTTTTACGCCGCAGGCGCCGATTTCTTTTAACAGGCGATTATGATTGTGCATGGAGCGATTGGCCGCAAACACCGATTCTGTGGCCACGATACGGGCAAATTCCGGATTGTCAAGCGCAAATGCCGTCAGCTTGGCCAGATCACGGGCCGTACTGTAATGAGTCGGGCCGTCGAGCCCGCTGGCATTGTCGAAATGTGTGTCGGAAAGCCCCAGTTCTGACGCGATTTCGTTCATGCGCGCCACAAAGCCCGCTGCCCCCTCCGGATGCATGCCTGCCAGTTCCGTCGCGGC
>JAFZPW010000157.1 GCA_017552495.1 Clostridia bacterium
AAGAAGTTGATGAAGGGGACTTTGCCCTCCAGCGCGGCCAGATGCGCTACGGGAGACAGATCCATGACTTCCTGCGGATTGGTCTCGCACAGCATGGCAAAGCCGGTCTGGCGGCAGGCATAGACATCGGAATGATCGCCGAAGATGTTCAGCGCGTGGGTGGAAACGGTACGGGCGGAAACATGGAAGACAGCAGGGAGCTGCTCGGCTGCGATCTTATACATATTGGGGATCATCAGCAGCAGACCCTGAGAGGCCGTGTAGGTGGTAGTCATGGCACCGGTTCCCAGACTGCCGTGAACAGCGCCGGCCGCGCCGGCCTCAGACTGCATCTCCACCACCTTGACCCGGTTGCCGTAGATGTTCTTCAGACCGTTGGCAGACCACTGGTCAACAAGGTCAGCCATGGGGCTGGAGGGGGTGATGGGGTAGATGGCCGCAACTTCGGTGAACGCATAAGAAACGTGCGCCGCAGCGTTGTTGCCATCCATGGATTTCATTTTTCTTGCCATAAATGGATTGCCTCCTTTTATATTTGCAATGGTTTGATCCCTATTAAACCAAACATAATTGTAGCAGGAAAAGCCGAAGATGTAAACCGCTTTTCGCAGAAAAACAAGTATTTTTTTTATCTTTTTTCAAGAAAACCACGAAAAGTTTCGGTTAACGCTTCCCGGGCGCTTTATGCCGCGCATAGTAGGCTGCGGCACTTGCGCTTTTTGCGGTCTTTTGCTATACTTTTTTACGAATTACAGCAAAGGCGGTATAGAGAAATGGTTGCAAATATTCAATCTTGCGGCATCATGGGAATCGAGGGAAAGCAGGTGCTTTGCCAATGCGATCTCAGCGGCGGACTTCCGCAATTTGACGTGGTGGGTCTGCCGGACGCGGCGGTGCGGGAATCCCGGGACAGAGTGCGCGCCGCCATCAAAAACTGCGGCTTTGCATTTCCACAGCGGCGGATTACCGTCAATCTGGCTCCGGGCGATCTGCGAAAAGAAGGACCGATCTATGACCTTCCCATTTTGATCGGCGTTTTGTGCGCTTCCGGACAGCTCCCGCAGCCTGCGGAGACATCCTGTTTTATCGGGGAACTGAGTTTGGAGGGGCGGCTTTGTCCGGCAGCGGGGATTCTTCCCATGGCGATGGCCGCTTATGCGGCAGGATGCAGGGAACTGTTTGTTCCCGCGCAAAACGCGGCGGAGGCCAGTGTTTGCAAAGGACTTACAGTATATCCCGTGCGCGACGTGCCCCAACTTGCCCGGCATCTGGAGGGCGAAGAGCCCATCTTGCCGCAGCCTGTTTATGTGTTTGAAACCCATCGGCCCGCGGGATTGGACTTTTCCGACGTAATGGGACAGGAGAGCGTCAAGCGAGCCTTGGAGATTGCGGCGGCTGGCTCTCATCATATCCTGATGATCGGTCCGCCCGGCAGCGGCAAAAGTATGCTGGCCAAACGCCTGCCTTCAATTCTGCCCGATTTGTCGCTGGAAGAATCACTGGAAACCAGCAAGGTCTATTCCGTGGCTGGGATGCTGCGGGAGGATCAGCCGATGCTGCTGTCCCGGCCGTTTCGCAGCCCCCATCACACGGTCTCTCCCGTGGGCATGGCCGGTGGAGGCAGCGGACATACGCGTCCCGGCGAGATCTCGCTGGCGCATAACGGCGTGCTTTTTCTCGATGAGTTGCCCGAGTTTCGAAGCGAAACGGTGGAGGTGCTCCGTCAGCCGCTGGAGGACGGACAGGTGACCGTTTCCCGGATTTCTGGCACGCACACTTATCCCAGCCGCTTTATGCTGGTATGCGCTATGAATCCATGCAAATGCGGATATTTCGGCCATCCATCCGGAAGGTGTACCTGTTCAGAGCAAAGCATCCGTAACTATCGAAATCGGGTTTCCGGCCCGATGATGGATCGCATCGACCTGCACATTCCGGTTCCCAGCGTAGCCTATGAACAGTTAAAAGAGCGCCGTCCCGCAGAATCCTCTGAAGAGATCCGCAAACGGGTCAACGCCGCACGTCTGCGGCAAAAGGAACGTTATGCCGGAACCGGGATTCACTGCAACGCCCAGCTTGCGCCAGGCATGATGCGGGATTGCTGTCCGCTGACGGCGCAGGCGCAGCAGCTTTTGGCGGATGCATTTGATCGGTTGGGTCTTTCGGCCCGCTCGTATGACCGGATTCTCAAGGTCGCACGCACCATCGCCGACCTGGCGGGGGCAAATGTCATCGACGATCTCCATGTGGCTGAGGCCATCCAATACCGTTCGCTGGATCGAAATGTGCTACTGTAAATTTCGGCAATACACGGCGGCTTTTCTGAAATAATTACAAAATGTTTTCAACTTGAGAGAAGCGCCGAACTGTGGATAACCCTGTGGAAAATGTGGATAACCCATGCAAAATCACAGTTTTTTTGTGCAAGAAACAGGAAAAACCAAGAAAATTATTGAAATAATTGGAAAAATGACTTGTTTTTTTACAACGCAAAGTTGTTTAGACTTTACAAACCGCCGATCAGGCAGTTACGGAAATCTTTTTTGGTTTTGGGCGCCTGACGGAATTGTTTTTCGTGAAAAATATCATGCAAACGGCGCTGCCTTGATAAAAGGCAGCGCCGTTTGATGAGTATTTCGGATTATGCCATCAGGTTTTCCATCTCGTCCATAAGCTGGCCAAAGAGGTCCAACGCCTGCTCCACGGGCTTGGGCGAGGCCATGTCCACGCCGGCGATCTTCAGCAGAGAAATGGGATCCATGCTGCTGCCAGAGGACAGGAATTTTTTATAATCGGCCACGGCAGGCGCGCCTTCTTTCAGAATACGCATGGCAATGGCGATGGCCGCCGCAAAGCCGGTGGAATATTGGAAGACATAATAATCGTAATAGAAATGCGGAATGCGAGCCCACTCCATGGCGATGCCCTCGTCCACCACGATATCGTCGCCGTAATAGAGCTTGTTGAGCTTGTGATATTCCGTGCAGAGGAAATCCGCCGTCAGCGCCTGACCGGATTCGGCGGCTTTGCCCATAATCAATTCAAATTCCGCGAACATGGTCTGGCGGTAAATGGTGGTGCGGAACTGCTCCAGGAAGTGATTGATCAGATAAGCCCGTTGTTTCTTGTCGGTGGTCTTGTTCAAAAGATGCTGCATCATCAGCACTTCGTTGCAGATGGAGGCAACTTCCGCGACAAAAATCACATAGTTCGAGGTGCACTGGGGCTGATACTTGCGGGAATGATAGCTGTGCAGCGCGTGGCCCATCTCATGGGCAAGGGTGAACTGGCTTTCCAGATCGTCCTTATGGTTAAGCAGAACATAGGGATGGGGATCGCCGCCGGCGGAATAGGCGCCGCCTCGCTTGCCCTCGTTTTCATATACGTCGATCCAGCGATTGTCAAAGCCTTCTTTCAGGATCGAAACGTAATCGTCGCCCAAAACCTGAAGCGCATCCAGCACGTTTTGTTTGGCTTCTTCAAAGGTGACGGGTTGTGAAGCCTCGGCCACGATGGGGGTATAGAGATCGTACATATGCAACTCGCTGGCGCCCGTCAACTTCTTCCGCAAGGAAACATAGCGGTGCATCTTGTCCATATTGTTGTGGACGGCATCAATCAGACTGTGATACACTGCCGCAGGAACTTCGGTCTGATCCAGCGCGGCCTCCAGCGTGGTGTCGTAATGCCGTGCGCGGGAAAAGAAGAGAAGCTGTTTAAACTGTGCGTCCAGCATGGAGGCCAGGGAATTGCGCCAAGCGTACAGCGTGCGATAAAAGCTTTCAAAGGCGGTCTTGCGAAGGGCGGCATCGTCGCCGCGGAGCAGAAAAATCAGGCTTTCCTGCGTCAGCGGATGGATCTCGCCCTTGCTGTCGGCGACAGAGGGAAACTTAAGATCGGCGTTGCGGAAACTGCTGGAAACGGTGCCGGGTGCGCTTGCCATCTCGCCGGCGGCTGCCAGAAGCGCCTCTTCCTCCTGCGAGAGGATGTGAGCCCGCATACGGCGGAGTTTTTCCAGCGGACGGCGATAGGTCAAAAGAGAGGGTTCTTCTTGGAAGAAACGCTCCAGCGTTTCATCTGGAATTGCAAGAAGTTCGGGCACGGCAAAGGCAAACGCGCTTTCCACAGCCACGGCCAGCGATCCGGCCTTGCTGCGAAGATCCTGATAAAAACTGTTGCCCATGTCTTCGTCGCCCTTGCGGGAGGCGTAATTGAATAAACGTGTGAGCCGCAGCTCGATCTCGTCCTGCTCTTTGAAATATGCAAGAAGCTGGGCGGCGCTGCGGCCCAGTGTGCCGCGAACGGCGTTTGCCCGTGCGGGAACGGATTTCAGTGCTTCATATTCTTCGGTCCACGCCTGATCAGTGGGGAAGAGATCCTCCGTTGCCCAGGTGTTTTCCTTTTTTACTTCGTTGCGCTTGGGGATTCGGTTTTCTGCCATATTGCTGCCTCCTTAGTGAAATGATTCCTCGTCGTTTTGTCAAAATACTGCTTAAATTGTAGCACATCCCGCGCAAAGCTGCAAGGTGTTGTTGGCCTACTTGCCAAATCTTTGCGATTTTGCTATAATATAATAATGAAGAATTTTGCGTGGCAAAGAGGGATGATATGAGCAAAAAAATGCGCGGCAATCTGATGCTTCTGATTACGGCTCTGATCTGGGGCACGGCTTTTGTTGCCCAGAGCGCCGGAATGAATTATGTGGAGCCATTTACCTATAACGGCGTGCGTACGCTCATCGGCGGGTTGGTGCTCATCCCGGTGATTTTGCTGTTTGACCGGCTGAAGCCGCGATCGCAGCGACCCACGCCGGAAGAAAAAAAGCGGATCAACCGCAATTCCGCCGTTGGCGGCGTATTTTGCGGGTTTTTACTGGCGGTGGCAAGTTCACTCCAGCAATACGGCATCAGCATGACAACGGCGGGGAAGGCCGGTTTTATCACGGCGCTCTACATCGTCATCGTTCCGTTGATGGGCGTCTTCATTCATAAGAAAATCCCAAAAATTATCTGGTTGTGCGTGGCCATCGCCGTGGCTGGCTTTTATCTCCTTTGCGTCAAAGAAGGATTCTCGGTTTCGCTGGGCGATCTGCTGGTGCTGTGCTGCGCGTTTTTCTTCTCTTTGCACATCATGTGCATCGACCACTTCGGCGCGAAAAACGTGGACGGCGTGCGGATGTCCTGTGTGCAATTTTTGGTGGCGGGTTTGCTTTGTATGATCCCTATGGCGATCTTTGAAACGCCCACCTGGGCGAATCTTTGGGCGGCACGCCTCACGATCCTGTATACCGGCGTCATGTCCTGCGGCGTTGCTTATACGCTGCAAATTTTAGGTCAGAGAGACACCGACCCCACCACGGCGACGTTGCTGATGAGTTTGGAATCCGTGTTTGCGGCACTGTCCGGATGGGTGGTTTTGCATGAATCGCTGTCGGTCAAGGAACTGTTGGGCTGCGTGTTGGTTTTTGCCGCAGTGATTCTGGCACAAATCCCGATTCCCGCTGTTAAGAAAAAGTTGTAAAGTCATATAACTTTACAGAAGGAGCGCGTATGACAAACGAAATTTCCTTTCCCGGCCTGTTTGAAAAAACCTTCTCCGTCAACCGTGTGGCGTTTACACTGTTCGGGAAACCCATTATGTGGTATGGGGTGATCTTGGCGGCGGCATTTCTTTTGGCGGCGGCGTATGCGCTGCGCCGTGTGTCGCGATTTAATTGGGAAAAGGATCCCTTTTTGGATATGGTTCTGTGGGGACTGCCCGCAGGCGTCATCGGCTGCCGGATCTATTATGTCATCAATCAGTGGGACTATTATTGCGCCAATCCAAAAGAGATCATCGCCATTTGGAACGGCGGCCTTGGAATGTACGGCGGGATCATCGCCGCCGTGATTACCGTTGTGATCTTCTGCAAGCGGCATAAGACCGATATTCTCAGCGCCGTTGATCTGACGGGAATGGGGTTTTGCATGGCGCAGTGCATCGGTCGCTGGGCCAACTTCATCAACGCCGAGGCCCATGGCGGTGAGACCTCGCTGCCATGGGGCATGGTAATCAATGGCGCCGCGCCCGTTCATCCTACGTTTTTGTATGAATCCCTGTGGACGCTGGTGGGATTTTTGTTTTTGCACTGGTATTCCAAACGGCGAAAGTTCCGCGGTGAACTGGCGCTGATCTATGCCGGATGGTATGGGCTGATCCGCTTTTTACTGGAATTTTTACGTACCGACAGCCTGTATATCGGCCATACGGGACTCAAAGCGTCGCAGCTTTTGGGCGGCGCGTGCTTCGTTTTTTCCGCGGCGTTGCTGTTGTATTTTCACCTGACGAAAAAGTACCGGCCCATTGACCTGGCCACCGGCGCGCCGCGCCCTGCGGACGAGAGGGCTGCCTCTTGTGAGGATCGCAAAATGACTGAAAACGCGGCCGCGCGTTTTTGGGAGGCGTTCCGGGAAAAAGCCGGTCTGCCGGAAGATACGCCCTATGAGGCGTGGGCCTTCGGTAGCGACCCCGACGGGCTGGCGGCGCTGGTGCTGTCGGGCGACAAGCGCGCCACGGCTTCGGCTTATCCGCTGTATGCGCTGGAAAACGAACCGCTGCCGCAGGCGGGGGATTACAGCGTCCTGCTGGATGGGGAAGGCCGCCCGCTTTGTGTGCTTCGGAATACGGATGTGCGCGTCGTTCCCTTTGACCGGGTGACAGAACGGCACGCTTTTCTGGAGGGTGAAGGCGACAAAAGCCTAACCCATTGGCGGAGCGTCCATGAGGCATTTTTCACCCATGAGCTGAAAGCGGCGGGACTTGTGTTTGACCGCGCCATGCCGGTGATCTGCGAAACTTTTGAGGTTGTTTTTGCTGAATGAGGCCGATTGCCTGCGTAGACGCGTGATTTTGAAAGGAAAAACAAAATTCTCTTTGCCATAACGATCATTCTGCAAGCGGCCCTGTGGATCTGGTTTTTTGGCTGCATCGTGACCTATAAAATTTATGGCCGAATTCTGGTGGAGGGAATGGGCGTAAAAAGCGCGGAGTTTTTCATGCTGTGTCTTTACAGCTTTGGCTTGGCGGCGTTTTACGTGTTTCCCATTTTGGGGAAATGGATTTTGCTGGCTGTTTTGCTGCTTTGGTTCATCGCTCAATTTTTCTGTCATTGGTACTATATACGATCTTTGGAGCGTCGCCGAAAAAACGGAAGGGCTATAATGCCTGTTTTCAAGACACGGTGCGCTTGATTCCCATGAGCGAGACTCGTCTGATCCCCGATCTGTATCATATTTTCTTGCACGGTATGATTCTGCTCAATATCCTTTGCTGTATTGGAAATTGATGGTTATCATGAAAAGGCCGGAAGGGAAATCCCTTCCGGCCTTGCAAATTCATTATCAGGCGCGGTTTTTTCCGCCGAACTTGTTTTTCATACGGAGCTGACCGTTTAGGATCTGCTTGCGAATGCGCAAGTGAGAAGGCGTGACTTCCAGAAGTTCGTCATCCGTCAGAAACTCCATGCACTGTTCCAGACTCATCTGCCGGGGCGGCGTAAGCCGCAGCGCCTCGTCTGAGCCGGCGGCCCGCATATTGGTGAGCTGCTTGCGCTTGCAGACATTGACGATGATATCCTCAGCCTTGGGCGTCATGCCGACCACCATGCCTTCATACACGTCTACGCCCGGTCCAATGAACAGCGCTCCGCGCTCCTGGGCGTTAAAGAGGCCGTAAGCCACCGATTCGCCGGTTTCAAAGGAGATGAGAGAGCCGGTGTTGCGGCGGGTGACTTCACCCTTGAAGGGAGCGTAAGAGTCAAAGACGCTTGCCATGATGCCTTCGCCCTTGGTGTCGGTCAAAAATTCGTTGCGATAGCCGAAAAGTCCGCGAGAGGGGACTAAAAACTCCACCTTCATCCGGTTGCCGACAGGGGTCATTTCCAGCATTTCACCCTTGCGGGATCCCATTTTTTCAATAACGGAGCCCACGCAATCGGCGGGAACGTCCACCACAAGGCGCTCCATGGGCTCACACTTGACGCCGTCGATCTCCTTGTAAAGAACGCGGGCAGGAGAAACCTGGAATTCATAGCCCTCGCGGCGCATGGTTTCGATGAGGATGGAGAGATGCATTTCGCCGCGACCCGCCACATTGAAACTGTCAGTGGAATCGGGCAGTTCACTGATTCGAAGAGAAACGTCTTTGAGCGTTTCCCGGAACAGTCGCTCCCGGAGCTGGCGGGAGGTGACATATTTTCCGTCGCGGCCCGCAAAGGGACCGTCGTTTACGGAAAAAGTCATTTCAATGGTGGGGGCGGAAATTTTGACGAAGGACAGGGGCTCCACGGCGGCGGGATCGCAGATGGTATCGCCAATGGTGATATCTCCGATGCCGTTCATGGCGATGATGTTGCCAGCAGAGGCCTCGGTAATCGCTGTGCGCGCCAAACCGTCAAATGTGTAAAGGGATACAGCCTTACATTTTTTGCTGACTTTTTCGGGAGCATGATAGTTGCAGACGACGATTTCCTGATTTTGTTTTATCGTGCCGCGTTCAATGCGGCCAATGGCAATACGACCCACAAACTCATTGTAGTCGATCGACGACACCAGCATCTGAAAAGGAGCGTCCGGATCAACCTCTGGCGCGGGGATGTAATCCAAAATCGTGTCGAACAGGGGTTGCAGATCAGTGCCTGCCGTCTCGGGGGAATAAGATGCCGTGCCGTTTCTGCCGGAGCAGAAGAGCATGGGCGAATCAAATTGCTCCTGCGTTGCGTTGAGATCCAGCAGCAGCTCCAATACTTCGTCCACCACCTCGTGGATGCGCTGGTCGGGGCGGTCGATCTTGTTGACCACTACGATCACGCGATGGCCCAATTCCAATGCCTTGCTCAGTACAAAGCGGGTCTGGGGCATGGGACCTTCTGCTGCGTCCACCAGCAGGATCACGCCGTTGACCATTTTCAAAATGCGTTCCACTTCGCCGCCGAAGTCGGCGTGGCCCGGCGTGTCAACGATATTGATCTTGGTGCCCTTATATTGTACGGCGGTGTTTTTCGCCAGAATGGTGATGCCGCGCTCACGCTCCAGATCGTTGGAATCCATCACGCGGTCAACCACCGTCTGGTTTTCCCGGTACACGCCGCCCTGTTTGAGCATTTCGTCTACCAGCGTCGTTTTGCCGTGGTCAACGTGGGCGATGATGGCGATATTTCTCAGATCGTTGCGAATCATTTTCGCATTCCTCCAAAAGGCAAATTTTAAACAATTTATTATATAGCCTTTTCCCTGTGCTTGTCAAATTTTTATGTGAAAAAGAAAGAAAACGTGCAGAAAAAGGCGTGTGGCGATTGAAATTCAGGCATATTTGTTATATACTTAATAAAAATTTGCGTTTAAAAACTGCAGAATGATTCTTTGTCAATGGACCGAGATTGCAGCGGAGCAGATTTTGCAGGTGGCCGTTCTGGCCGCGTGTAATGACTGATGGATCATTTGAATGGAAAAAGCGCAAAAACTGGGCCAGACAAGTGATCGGAGCCGATTTTTTATAACGAAGACTTGACAGCAATTTGTGAAATACT
Source organism: Clostridia bacterium (assembly GCA_017552495.1). Taxonomy (GTDB): domain Bacteria; phylum Bacillota; class Clostridia; order Oscillospirales; family Butyricicoccaceae; genus UBA4644. The sequence continues at coordinate 9,566 of JAFZPW010000157.1, forward strand.
GATAATAAGACCGATACCATGATTGACGGGCGGGAGGTTTGCATCTATGCCGAAAGATATCGACGAGCTGCTGCGGGACGTGTTTGGCAGCGGAAAAACGGCTTCCTATTCCATTACGCCGAAAACGGCGGAAGCCTATAAAGAAACAGGGAAAAGGATCGGCGCAGGCATCGAAGCGCTGGAAAAGCAGCAGAGTTCCATCAATAAAAAACTGCAAGAGCAGTTGGATGAACTGAAAAAGATGAGCGGTGATCTGGATATGGAGAAGATCCAGAAGCAAGTGGACAAGGATTTTGGACTCCAGTCTTCCGGCAAACCGCAGACGGCTGCAGCCACCGCCGTGCAGGATCCACGTCCCGAGGCCCAGCGGTTTGGCGATCTGCTGCCCGTTTTGACCGAACAACTCATCGGGCAGGATCGTTTTCTGAAAAAGCTGGTCATCGCGTTCAAGCGCCCCTTTGTCACCGGCTGGAACTCGCCCGACGGCGTGCGCAACGCCATGCTGGTTTATGGCCGAAGCAATTCCGGCCGCCACACGGCGGTTCGGCTCATTGCGGAGAAAATGGCGCAGCTTGGTCTGCTTCCCATGGGCGACGTTCAGGTTCTCGATCTCGCGCTTTATCCGGGACAGAGTGAGGAGCGTCTGTTTTTGCAGGATTTGTATCAGGCGCTTTTACCCGGCGGCGTAGTGCTGCTGGATCATTATGAGAGCTGCCATCCGGCTTTTTTGCAGCAGCTTGGCGAGCTGATCTGCACGGGCAAACTCCATCTGGCCTCCCGTTATGTGATGCAGAAGGGGCATCTGGTGGATGCGGGCACCGCGCTGGCCACCCAGGCCATCGGCGCGATCCATGCTAACGGCAGGTATCTTGTCATTGGTTCGGAAAAGGGCAGGGAAGGTCTTGCCGGCGCCTTTGGCGCAAAAGTGGTGGACGCGCTGGG
>JAFZPW010000158.1 GCA_017552495.1 Clostridia bacterium
AAGCCCGTTCTGGTTTCGGGCACCGACGGCATGGGCACCAAGCAGCGCATCGCCCAGCTTTTGGGGCGGCACGACACCGTTGGCATCGACTGCGTGGCCATGTGCGTCAACGACGTGATCTGCTGCGGGGCAAAGCCGCTGTTTTTCCTGGACTATATCGCCATCGGCAAAAACATTCCCGAAAAGGTGGCCGCGCTGGTTTCCGGCGTGGCTGAGGGCTGCATCCGCGCCGGCTGCGCCCTCATCGGCGGCGAGACCGCCGAGCACCCCGGCACCATGACCGCCGACGACTATGATCTGGCGGGCTTTACCGTGGGCGTGGTGGACGAGGAAAAGATCCTCGACCCCAAGCGGATGCGCGCCGGCGACGTGATCCTGGCGCTGCCCTCCAGCGGCGTCCATTCCAACGGCTTTTCGCTGGTACGCAAGGTCTTTGACGTGGAACGCGCCGACCTGCACCGCTATCTCCCGGAATTGGGCCGCGAACTGGGCGAGGCTCTGCTGGAGCCCACCTGCATTTATGTCAAGCCGGTGCTTGCCCTCATCGAGCAGGTGGAGGTTCACGGTCTTTCCCACATTACCGGCGGCGGCTTTTATGAAAACATTCCCCGCTCGATCCCGACCGGTCTGGGGGCGAAAATCGAAAAGAACGCCGTCCAGATCCTCCCCGTGTTCACCGCCATTCAGCAGGCGGGCGGCATTCCCGAGCGGGATATGTTCAACACCTTTAACATGGGCGTTGGCATGACCGCCGTGATTCCCGCCCATCAGGCGGACGAGGCGATTTCCATTCTGCGCCAGAACGGCGTGAACGCCTATCCCATCGGCGAAATCGTCGCCTCCGACGAGCCCATCGTCCTATGCTGACAGCGCCTTGCGCGGGCAAGGCCCGCATTGCCGTTTTGGTTTCCGGCGGCGGCACCAATCTGCAGGCTCTCATCGATGCGCAGCAAGGCGGCGCGCTGCATAGCGGCGAGATCGTTTTGGTGGTTTCCAACCGCACGGGCGCCTTTGCGTTGGAGCGGGCGGAAAAAGCCGGCATCCCCGGGCGCACCGTCACCCGCAAGGCAAACGGCGGCACGCAGGAGAGTTTTGAAGCGGCCCTTTTGTCCGTTTTGGACGAATACCAGCCCGACCTGATTGTTCTGGCGGGCTTTTTGAGCATCCTCAGCGCGGATTTTATCCGGCGCTGGCCCGACCGGATCGTCAACGTCCATCCCTCTCTGATCCCCGCCTTTTGCGGCAAGGGCTATTACGGGCTGGGCGTTCACGAGGCGGCGCTGGCGCGGGGCGTCAAGGTCACCGGCGCCACCGTTCATCTGGTCAACGAGATTCCCGACGGAGGGCGCATTCTGCTGCAAAAGGCGGTGGAGATCCTCCCCGGCGACACGGCGGAAGCCCTACAAAAGCGCGTGATGGAGCAGGCGGAATGGATTCTCCTTCCCCGGGCGGTCGAAATGCTGAGCGCGCAGATCATGGAGCAAAGGAGAAAAGAACAATGACGGATTTTCTGACGTTTTTGAAAAACAATCCCTACCCGGGCCGCGGCATCGCCGTCGGAAAAGACCGGGTGTATTATTTCATCATGGGGCGCAGCGAAAACAGCCGCAACCGCATCTTTGAGCCAACGGAAGACGGCATCCGCACCCGCGCCTTTGACGAGAGCAAGATGCAGGATCCCTCTCTCATCATCTATCACCCCGTTCGCAGAAGCGAGTTGGGGCTCATCGTCACCAACGGCGACCAGACCGACACCATCCGCGATGCAGGCTGCTTCCGCCGGGCGCTGATGACCCGGGAATATGAGCCAGACGAGCCCAATTTCACCCCCCGCATCTCGGCGCTCATTCGGGACGACGGCTCTTTTGAACTGTCGATCCTCAAGCGGGTGCAGGGAAAATGCCTGCGGGAGTTCTTCTCCTTCGAGGGCTGCGACGAGGGAACGGGCTTTTTCATCAGCACCTATCAGGGCAACGGCTCTCCTCTACCCTCTTTCTCCGGCGAGCCGCTGGAGATCGACCTGCCCGAGCCCGAACAGGTATGGGCCGCCCTCAACCCCGACAACAAGGTTTCTCTTTACGCCAACGTCAAGGGCGAAGTCAAGCTCTTCAACAAACATCTGGGGGACTGAATCATGAAAGAACTGGAACTGAAATACGGCTGCAACCCCAACCAGAAGCCCGCCCGCATCCTGATGAAGCAGGGCGAGCTGCCCGTGGAGGTGTTGTCGGGCAAGCCGGGCTACATCAACTTTCTGGATGCTTTTAACGCCTGGCAGCTTGTCAAAGAGCTGAAGGAGGCCACCGGCCTGCCCGCCGCCGCCTCCTTCAAGCACGTTTCTCCCGCCGGCGCCGCCGTGGGTCTTCCCCTCACCGAGACCGACCGGAAGATTTATTTCGTCAAGCCTGACGCCGTCCTCTCGCCCATTGCCTGCGCCTATATCCGCGCAAGGGGCGCCGACCGCCTGTGCTCCTTCGGCGACTGGGCCGCGCTCAGCGACACCTGCGACGCTGCCACCGCCGCCTATCTCAAGGCCGAGGTGTCCGACGGCGTTATCGCCCCGGACTACACCGACGAAGCGCTGGAGATCCTCCGTGCCAAGAAGGACGGCAAATATAACGTGGTGAAGATCGACCCCGCTTACGTCCCCGCCGCGCTGGAGCAGAAGGACGTGTTCGGCGTTACCTTTGAGCAGGGACACAACGATCTGAAGATCGACCGGGCCATGCTGGAAAACATCGTAACAAAAAATCACGATCTGCCCGAAAGCGCCAGGATCGACCTGATGGTAGCGCTCATCACGCTGAAATATACCCAATCCAATTCGGTGTGCTATGTGAAAGACGGCCAGGCCATCGGCGTGGGCGCAGGCCAGCAGAGCCGCATCCACTGCACGCGACTGGCGGGCAGCAAGGCCGACAACTGGTATCTGCGTCAGTGTCCCAAGGTACTGGGGTTGCAGTTTGTCAAGGGCATCCGCCGCCCCGACCGTGACAACGCCATTGACGTCTACATCTCCGACGAGTGGGAGGACGTTCTGGCAGAGGGCGTCTGGCAGAACTATTTCGTCGTCAAGCCCGAGCCGCTGACCGCGGAAGAAAAGAAAGCCTGGCTGGCCACGCAGACCGGCGTTTCTCTTGGCTCCGACGCCTTCTTCCCCTTCGGCGACAACATCGAGCGCGCTCGCAAG
>JAFZPW010000159.1 GCA_017552495.1 Clostridia bacterium
GATACACATGATGGCATCGATCTTTTTATCCCCGCTTCCGACCCATACGTCAATTCCTGCACCATCCATAGAGGTGGTATCTTTCAAATATCCATAGTCAACCTTATAGATGAAGTTTGGAAATCTGGGATGCGCAGAGCCCCTGGGCCTGTCGATCACAATTTCTGAATTGCTTACCAATTCATCCAGTGCTTTCCAAAAATCCTCGTTGTAGCCGTCCACATTATCACCTCTTTACAACTCCCGGTTTCCTGGCTGCCAATCAGCATACCACCCTGCGCTGCGGCTGTCAACGGGCACCCGCTTTTTCTTGGATTACAGCAACGCAATTTTTGCCCCCTCACAGCTCAAGCCCCTCGGTGATCCCGCCGAGGCGCGTTTGTGCCACTGTTTTGACTTTTTGCGGCTGAAAACCGGCCCGCCGCCCGGAGCATGGGCGTCCGGTCACAGGCGGTGTTGCGGCAGCATCAGCAAGCGCGTGCGGTTTTTTGTCTAAATCGCATAAAACAAAGGGATTTTTGTGGAAATGCGTAGTGCGTCTTGACAGATGCCTGCATTTCCGCTAAACTGTATTCATACTGGTTCGCCTATCCGCAGAGGCGAGAAAGCGGACAGGCGACGGCTCGCCGAAAAGAGCGTCCGCTTTGCGGCGGCGGGTCGAATTCCCGTTCCCGCCCCCGGACGGGGGCAAAAACAAGCGGAAACCCAAACAGTATAAAGGAGGAAAAAACAATGCGTAACTCTGTCAAGAAAATCATCGCTCTGACCTTGGCCTGCCTGATGATGGCGGCTCTGTTCGCCGGCTGCGGCGAGAAGAAGTCCGATACCATCAAGCTGGGCTGGATGGGTTCCCTGACCGGCGACCAGGCGGCCTACGGCACCTGCGAAAGCCAGACGCTCAAAATGCTGGTTGAGGAGAAAAACGCTGCCGGCGGTATCCTCGGCAAGCAGATCGAGTTGATCTGCTACGACACCAAGGGCGACGCACAGGAAGCCGTGAACGTGGCCAAGCGTCTGTGCGCGCAGGATAAGGTATGCGCCATCATCGGCCCCAACGCCTCGGGCCAGTGCATCGCCATCCAGTCGGTTCTTGACCAGTACAAGATTTCCGACATGTCCACCGTGGCCACCAACGAAAAGGTGACGGTTCAGGACGGCAAGCTGAAGGAATACAACTTCCGCGTCTGCTTCCTGGATCCGCAGCAGGGCAAGATCGCCGGCACGTTCGTGTACGATGAGCTGAAGTTTGACAAGGCCGCTCTTCTGTACGACGTCAACGACGACTATGCGCTGGGTCTGAAAGACAACTTCATCAAGGTCTTCACCGCCAAGGGCGGCACCATCGTCGATGAAGAAGGCTACACCGCCGGCGATACCGACTTTACCGCGCAGCTTACCAAGATCAAGGAAGCCGGCCCCCAGATCATTTTCACCCCGATTTTCTATCAGGACTTCATCATGATCCACAAACAGGCTCGCACGCTGGGCATCGATCTGCCGATGCTGGGCGGCGACGGCTGCGCTTCCGAGGTGCTGTTTGACGCCGCGGATGCCGTGGACGGCTCTTACGTCATCAATCATGTTTCTCTGGTGGATCCCGCCGGCGACAGTTTCCGTGCTCAGTACGCCGAGAAATACAACGGCGCCAAGATGGAGTTGAACGGCTACATGGCGCATGACGCTTTCGTTCTGTGGTGCGCCGCTGTTGAGAAGGCCGGCTCCGACGATCCGCAGGCCATTGCCGACGCTTATTGCCAGGTGGAGGTCGATGGTATGGCCGGTCACATCAAAATCTCTCCCGAGGATCACAACCCCGTGGGCAAGAGCGGCTGCGTTGAGCAGATCGACGGCAAAAACAAGACCTACATCTTTGTGACCTACATCGCTGCTGACTAAATTGACATCCTCTTTTGGCCGCGGGCGCCCCACAGGGGCGCCCGCAGTCAACAAAAGAGAGAAAGGAGGCGCACATATGGATCCTCAATACTACCTTCAGCAGTTGGTCAACGGCATTTGTCTCGGCGGCATGTATGCGCTGATGTCTGTCGGCTATTCGCTGGTATACAGCATTATGAGTTTTTCCAATTTCGCCCACGGAGGTGTCATCATGGTCGGCGCTTATGTGGGTTATTTCGCGCTGACCGCACTGCATGTTCCCTTTTTGCTGGCATTCCTGCTTTGCGGCATCGGCAGCGGAATTCTGGCCATTATCATCGAGCGGCTGGTTTATTCGCCGCTGCGCAAGCGCCGCGCCCCGTCCCTGTATTTCATCATCTCCGCTATGGGCGCGTCCATTTTTCTGGAGAACTTCGTCATCGCCACAATCGACGGCACCCCCCGCAACTACCCCACCCTGTTCTCCAACAGCATCAAGATCGGCGGACTGTCCCTGGGGTTTGACAGCCTGCTGATGATCGTCGTTTCGGTGGTTTCTCTGCTGATTCTGATGTTCATTATTCAAAAGACAAAGATCGGTCTGGCCATCCGCGCCTGTTCCTACAGCGAGAAAGCCGGCACGCTGATGGGCATCAACAGCAGCATGGTCATTTTTATCGTCTTTTTGATGGGCGGCGTTCTGGCTGGTTTTGCCGGTATGTTGTACGGAATGCGGTTCATCGTAAAGCCCACCATCGGTCAGGTGACCAACAAATCTTTCGTAGCAGCCGTTTTCGGCGGTCTGGGCAGTCTGCCCGGCGCCATTGTCGGCTCGCTGCTGCTGGGCATCATGGAAATCTTCGTGGCGTCCTTCAACTCCAACCTGCGTGATTTGTTCGTGTACGCGCTGCTGATCCTCGTTCTGGTCATCAAGCCCTCCGGCCTGATGGGCAAGGTCGTGGAAGACAAGGCGTAAGGAGGGTCGGATATGCTTAGTTGGTATTATATCGAAGGCATCCTGATCCAGTCCTGCTACACGCTTCTGATCGTACTGGGTCTGTCCATTTTAACGGGCTATACCGGCATGTTTTCCTTTGGCCACGC
>JAFZPW010000160.1 GCA_017552495.1 Clostridia bacterium
CATCAACAACGCCGGCATTACCCGCGACGCGCTGACCCGCAAAATGACCGACGAGCAATGGGATCTGGTGGTGGACGTGGACCTGAAGGGCGTCTTCAATCTGACCCGCTGGGTGGGCCCCCTGATGGAAGAAAACGGCGGCGGCAGCATCGTCAGCATTTCCTCCGTGGTGGGCGAGTTCGGCAACATCGGCCAAGCCAACTATGCCGCAGCCAAGGCGGGCGTCATCGGCCTGACCAAGACGTGGGCCAAGGAATTCGCGCGCAAGGGCGTTCCCGTCCGGGTCAACTGCATCACGCCCGGCTACACGATGACCGACATTCTCAAAACTGTTCCGCAGGATCTGCTGGACCGATTCGCAAAAATGACCATGCTGGGCCGGCTGGGACAGCCGGAAGAAATTGCGAAGGCCGCGCTCTTCCTTGCCAGTGAGGACGCTTCCTATATCACCGGACACGTCCTGTCAGTCAACGGCGGTATGCGGCTTTGATGTGCCGGAGATATGCCATGGATCATGTAGGAATTGTCGGAACGGGCGTCTATCTGCCCGAGACCGTTATGACCGCCAGAGAAATCTCCGACGCCACCGAGGGCGCGTGGAGCGAGGAGGCGGTAAAAGAAAAACTGGGCATCCGTCAGAAATACATTGCCGGGCCGCAGGACGGAACGCAGGAAATGGGCGCCAGAGCAGCCCTGAAATGTCTGGAAAAAACCGGCGTGGATCCGCTGGAAATCGATCTGATCCTCTGCATGGGCGAGGAGTGGAAGGAATATCCGCTGACCACCTCTGCGCTTTATATTCAGGATCGCATCGGCGCTGTCAACGCATGGGGCATTGATGTGCAGAACCGCTGCTGCACCTGTGTTTCGGCCATGAAGATCGCCCGGGATATGATTCTTGCCGACGATACGATCAACACCGTCCTTATCGCCGGCGGCTACCGGAACGGGGACTTTGTGGATTACCGGGACAATGATATGTCCATGATGTACAATCTCTCCTCCGGCGGCGGCGCGATCCTGCTCCGGCGCAACCACGGGAAAAACGTTCTTCTGGGGAGCCGCATTCTTTCCGACGGCTCGCTTTCCAGGACGGCCGGCGTAGAGATCGGCGGCATCGCCCATCCTTTTACGCCGGAAAATGTGGAGGAGGGCTATCGCTCGCTCCGCCTGATGGACGCAAAAAAAATGAAGGATCGGCTCAACGTGGTTTCCATGCCCAATTGGTATCGCTGCATTGACGAGAGTCTGGAGCAGGCCGGTCTTCAGCGAAAGGACATCCATTATCTGGATATCCTGCACATCAAGCGCTCGGGGCATTTGGCCATGCTGGCCGCGCTGGGTCTCACAGAGGAGAACTCCGTCTATCTGGAGGATTACGGACATATCGGTCAGGTGGATCAGATCCTCTCTCTGGAGCTGGCGCTGGAACAGGGGAAGGTCAGAGATGGGAGCGTCATCTGCATGATCGCCGCCGGGATCGGCTATGTTTGGGCGGCCAATATTGTCCGATGGGGTGAGGCGTAATGTTCGCAGCCTTCGTTTCCATGCTCTGCGGATCCCTGCTCAATATCTGCATCACCGGACTTTCGGCTTTTGCGGTGACGCTGATCTTCAAAACCTCCACCACCACCAATTTTGCACAGGGCTCCATTGCCACGCTGGGTTGTTATGTGACGGCGGAACTTTTCCGGAAAGCGGGGGTTCCCGTCTGGCTAGGGCTTTTTCCCGGCCTTTTGACCGGTCTTTTGTGTGGGCTTCTGGTGGATATTATCATCTTTCGGCGGGGAAAAAACGTCAATCCCGTGGGCAAACAGATCATCACCATGGGGTTGGTTTCCATCATCTTCGGCGGGATCCCGCTGCTCTTTGGCAATCCGGAATCCATTCCCTTCGAGCCGTTTTACAACGCCCTTGCGGCGGGAAAGGCGCCCAATCTTTTTGTTCCCTTTGCCGGGGGCGAGTTGGTCGTCACCAAGCACGCGCTGATCTGCCTGGCAATCACCGCCGTAGTACTGGGAACGCTTTTCGCGCTGCTTCGCTTCAGCAAATGGGGGCTGGCCGTTCGCGCCACCGCCTCCAATGAATATACCGCCCAATTGATGGGGATCAACTCCCACTCGGTGACGGCGGTCTCCTGGGCGCTGGCGGGCGCGTTGGGCGTTTTGGCGGCCGTTATGTACGCCGGAGGCGGCGCCAAGATCGGCGTCAGCTTCATGACTACCATTCAGGTCAACGCCTTCCTCGCGGGGATCCTCGGCGGATTTTCCACCTTTCACGGACCGGTGGCGGGCGCGGTCTGCATCCAGCTCACCGCAAGCTGCGTGGGATTTTTGGCTAACATTCCGGGACTTTCGGGCATCACCCGGTGGAATATGGTCATTGTCTACGCCCTGATGCTGGTGGTCATCCTCATCCGGCCGCAAGGACTGATGGGCAAGCCTGTCATGAAAAAAGTATAGGGGGGCCGTATGACAAAAGAAAACGGAATCCTCAAAGGAGCCCTGCGGAAGCCGCCTGTTCAAACCGCGCTGTTTTTCGCCGTCATGGTCGGACTTCCGGTTCTTTCAGAGCGGGGGCTTTTGCCCCATTCTTTCGTATACGCTTTGGGCAACACGCTGATTTATGCCATTATCGCCATCGGCTTTTGCCTTCTGCTGGGCTACGCCGGTCTGGCGTCGCTTGGAACGGCGGGCTTTATCGGCATCGGCGCTTATACGGCCTATTTTGTCATGCAGCAGCTTGAACTGCCTTTCATCGCCGCTTTTTTGGCCACGCTGCTGCTTTCGATCCTTCTGGGTGTTGTGGTGGGCTTTATCTCTTTGCGGATCGAAGGCATTTATCTGGCCATTATGACGTTGGGGCTGTCCGAAACCATTCGCAACCTGCTCATGGCGCTCAAGCCCACCATTAAGATTGAACTGGAGCATGTGCGGCTGTTCGGCGTGCAGCTCGGAGACCGGGGAAGCTATTATCTCATTTTGATCGTCTTTTCCGTTCTGATGCTGCTGACCGCCAGTCTGATCCACACCCCAACAGGCCGGGCCATTCTTGCCATGAAAAACTCTGCTTCTGCCGCGCAAGCCATGGGGATCTCGCTGATGAAATACCGGCTCCTGGCTTTTGTCATCGCCACGGTATTTGCCGCGCTGGGCGGGATGCTCTATATGCTCCATGTCCGGACAATGACCACGGCCACCTCTACGCTGCTGACGCTGACCACGTCGCTCAACATTTTGGGCGCGGTCATCATCGGCGGAGCGAAAAGCCTGTGGGGAAGCACCTTCGGCGTCTTTATGATCTACGGCATCCAGTCGATGTTTCTCAGCAAGATCATATTTTTCCAGAAAAATCCCGCGTTTATCACCATGATTACCGGTCTTTTGATTATTTTGGTGGTTATGTTTTTCCCCGGCGGCTTTGCCCAGATCGCCGCGCAGCTCAGGCTTTGGCTCAAGGGCAGGCTGCTGAAAAGAAAGGGGGGCGGCGTATGAAAGGCAACGCGTTCTCTTTCCGGGACGAGGCGCCCGCGCCGGCGCAAAACCCGCTTTTGCGGGTAGAGAATCTCTGTATGTACTTCGGCGGCGTGCGGGCGGTGGACGGCCTTTCTTTTCAGGTGAAAAAGGGCGAAATCTTCGGACTCATCGGGCCAAACGGCGCGGGAAAGACCACCGTTTTTAACTGTATCACCCGGTTTTATCCGCCTACCGCCGGACAGATCTTTTTTGAAAACGCCGAAGGCCGCGTGATCCCGCTTCATCGGGAAAAGGTTCACAACGTGATCCGGCAGGGTGTGGTGCGAACGTTTCAAAACGTGGAGGTCATCCGGGAGATCACCGTTCTGGAAAATCTTCTCGTTGCAGGGCACAGACAATACCGCTGCTCCATCGCGGCCCAGGCGCTCCATCTTCCCGCTTTGCGGCGCGAAGAGGCGGCCGTCCGGGAAAAGGCGCTGGCTGTTTTGGAGTTTATGGGGCTTTCCGCTTATCGGGATCGCTACGCCATGGGGCTGCCTTACGGCATTTTGAAAAAGCTCGAAATCGCCAGGACCCTGATGTGCCGTCCGCGGCTCATCATCTTGGACGAGCCGGCTGCCGGCCTCAATGACGCAGAGACCGCTGAACTGGCAGAACTCATTCGCCGCATCCGGGCGGAATACGACTGCACCATCCTTCTGGTGGAGCACGATATGGGCCTGATAATGGATATTTGTGATACCGTCTGCGTTATCTCTTTCGGACGGCTTCTGGCCATCGGAACGCCGGAAGAGATTCAACGGGACGAGGGTGTCCGAACGGCTTATCTCGGCAACCGAAAAAGCGGGGAGGTGTGACGATGGCATTGCTGGAAGTTCGCGGACTTACTGTTTCCTATGGGCCGATTCTGGCTGTCCGCGGTATCGATCTGGATGTTCCCCAGGGGCAGATCGTGGCTCTTTTGGGTGCCAACGGCGCCGGCAAGAGTTCGACTCTGCGCGCCATCTGCGGCGCGGCTCCCTCGGCGGGCGGGACGATCACTCTTGACGGAAAGCCCCTGCGGCGGAAACCCTTTGAGGTCGTACGGCAGGGAATTGCCATGTCTCCCGAAGGCAGATTGATTTTTTACGGGCTTACCGTGGAAGAAAATCTCAAAGCCGGCGCTTACACGCAAAAGGATCGCACCGCCGTTTCTGCGGGCATAGAGCGGGTGTATGGAATGTTTCCCATCCTCAGGGAGCGTCGGCGGCAGCAGGCGAGCACCCTGTCCGGCGGCGAACAGCAAATGCTGGCCATCGGCCGGGCGCTTATGAGTTCCCCCCGGATCCTTTTGCTGGACGAGCCCTCTCTCGGCCTGGCGCCGCTGATCGTCGAGACCATTTTCGACACCCTCCAGGCGATTCGAGACGAGGGGACCACCATCCTCCTCGTAGAGCAGAACGCTCTGATGACGCTGGAGCGGGCCGATTACGCCTATGTTATGGAACTGGGCAAGGTCAGCATCCACGGCCCCGCTTCGGAACTGCTCCGGGATGAACGCCTCATCGAGGCCTATCTCGGAGGAAAAAATCGCAAACATCCACAGAACAACAGATAACAAATCATAAAAAAGGAGAGTCTCTATGAAAAACCGTGTTCTTTCCATCCTGCTGGCAGCCGTCATGATTTTTGCGCTGGCCGCCTGCGCAAAGGAGCCGGTCAATCCGGATCCCGTCAATCCGTCTCCCGTCGAGCCCGTACAGCCTGGCAAGACAGACACGCCGGAGCCCGCGACGCCTGATGCCCCCGTTGTTCAGGGTGTTACGGCCGACACGATCTACATCGGCAATACCGCCGCCACCTCCGGCGCCTTTGCCGCCGTTGGCATTCCGTTCAACGCCGGTCTGGAGGCCGCGCTCAAAACCTATAATGATGCAGGCGGCTATCAGGGCAAAACGGTGAAGCTGGTCCATTATGACGACGGCTTTGACGCCGCCCAAGGCTTGACCTATACCAAAACGCTGGTAGAAGACGATAAGGTCTTTGCGCTGGTGGGCCATTTCGGCACCAACACGGTTGGCGCCACGCTGGATTATATCAAGAGCACAGGCGTTCCCATGATGTATGCCGCAACCGGTATCTCCGAACTTTATCAGGAAGGCGCGTCCGGCAAAGACGCCTGCGTCTTCCCCGTGCAGCCCATTTACGACGCCGAGGGCCGCGTCCTTCTGGCGCGCGCCCTGGCTTCCGCCGAAAACGGCGCCGGTCTCGGCGGAACCAAAATCGGCGTCCTTGCCACCACCGACGACGCCGGAGCTGGACTTCTGGCGGGCGTCAAGCGGCAGGCCCGGGAAGGCAGCTTCGACATCCTCTATCAGGAAGTCGATCCCTCCGCCACCGAGTATACCGCCGCGCTCACCATGCTGAAAAACGCCGGCTGCGACGTGGTCATCGCCTGCATGAACCAGGCCCCCTTCCAAACGGCGCTGGTTTCCATGCGGGATGTCAACTACAACGCGAAGGTCATCACGTCCTATGTTTCGGCGTCGGCCGCTTTCCTCAACGCGCTGGTGGAACTCGGCGCCGTTACCGAGGATCGTCCGGTTTACGCCACGGCATGGCTGGACGTGACCACCGAACAAGGATATAATGAGATGCTGGCCTTTGCCGCCGAGCAGCTCGCCTGGGAAGCGGAAAACGGCATCGCTCCCGCAGACACCTATTCGATCAACTCTTACGCCATGGCCGGCTATGTGGCAGGAAAGCTCTTCCTGCACGGGCTGCAGGAAGTCGAGGCGCAGGGGCTCGAACTGAATTGGGAGAATTACATTGCCGCCTGCGAAAAGACGCCCTTCCACATTCCTATGGGCGGCGATATCCGTTATGCCGGCGGCGACCGCCTGGGCGTTACCGCGCTGGCGCTGAACACCGTTTCTCTTACCGTCAACGAGACCACCGGCATCCGGGATCTGGTGGAGGTTTCTCCCATCCTGTCGCTTGACGACGTTTGGGCTCAGATCCACTAAGGGGCATTTCCCGAAAAGGCTGGTATCACAAGTATGGGTAAATACATCACCATCGAAGAAGCGCTGGAATTGGTCAAATCGGGCGACTACATCGTCACCGGGCTGGGAGCGGCCGAGGCGCGTCAGTTTATGACGTTGCTGCACACGGTTGCGCACCGGGTCTCTGATGTGACGGTGACCGACTGCCTCCCTATGGGCGATTATGAATTCTTCCGCAATCCGGCGTTTCAGAAAAGTTTTTTCTGTGAGAGCTGGTTTTTTACGCCGGCACTCCGCAAGGCCGCCGAGGGCGGCAGGGCAAGTTTTATTCCCAATCATTTGCATCTTGCCGCTTTCAAACGTCTTTGCTGGCGTAAGCCGGATATTTATGTGGGCGTCGCTTCTCTGCCCGACCGGCACGGCTATGTTTCTCTTGCCACTAGCAATACCTATGAAAAGAAAATGATCGAAAACGCCTCTGTGGTGATTCTGGAGGTCAACCCCAACGCGCCCCGGACGTTCGGCGACGTTCAACTCCACATCGACGACGTGGATTATCTGGTTCCGGTGGATTATCCCATCCCTGAGATCGACGACGTTCCGCCCAGCGAAAAGGATCTGGTGATCGGGCGGCTTATCGCGGACATGATCCGGGACGGCGACTGCATCCAGCTTGGCATCGGCGGCATTCCCAACGCCGTGGCCGAAAGCCTGATGGATAAAAAGGATCTCGGCGTTCATACCGAGATGCTTACCACGGGCATGATGCGTTTGGCAAAGGCGGGCGTCATCAACGGCAAACGCAAGCAGCTCTATCCGGGAAAAATGGTGGCCGCTTTCATCATGGGGACCCGGGAACTCTACGATTTCATCGACGACAACCCCGGCGTCATGATTTTGGACGGTTCTCATGTCAATGACCCGCACGTCATCGCGCAAAACGACAATCAGGTTTCCATCAATACCACCATCGAGGTGGATATCACCGGACAATGCTGCTCGGAGAGCATCGGCTCGCGGCAGTTCTCCGGCACGGGCGGTCAGGCCGACACCGCCATCGGCGCGCAGAAATCCAAAAACGGACGCTCCATCATCGCGCTTTACTCTACTGCGATGGTCAAAAATCCCGCCACAGGCCAGCGGGAGGAAACCTCCAAAATCGTTTGCCAGCTCAAGCCGGGCGCGACGGTTTCCCTTTCCCGCAACGACGTGGATTGGCTGGTTACCGAATACGGAGCCGTTTCTCTTCGGGGGACGGCGCTGGCCGAACGGGCCCGCAAAATCATCTCGGTGGCCCATCCCAAGTTCCGGCAGCAGCTTACGCAAGAGGCCGTTGCGCTTGGCATCCTTGCTCCGTGAGGCGTTTTATGAACGGCGAATTGATATGCGAGGGCAAGCGGGTCCATTATGAGATACACGGCTCCGGCGAAAGAACCATCCTGCTGCTCAACGGGCTGATGATGACCACCGCAAGCTGGAAGCCATTCCGCAAAGAGCTTTCCCGCGACAGCACGCTGGTGCTGACAGACTTTTTCGACCAGGGGCGCAGCGAGCGGCTGCCGGACGGTTATACGCATTCCGTTCAGGTCGCGCTGGTGGAGGCGGTGGCGCAGGAACTGGAGCGCCGGCATGGCCGGAGCCGCTTTGCGCTGGCCGGGCTTTCTTACGGCGGAGAGATCGCCATTCAATATACGCTGGCTTATCCGCAAAGGGTGCGGCGACTGATTTTGGCAAATACCGCCGGACGAACTTCCTCCTGGCTGCGAACCGTGGGCGAGGGTTGGAATGCCGCAGCCAGAAGCGGCAGCGGGGAGCATTATTATCTCGCCGCCATCCCGGGGATCTATTCCACCCGCTTTTTTGAGGAACGGGCCGATTGGATGGCAGAGCGGGAGCAGGCGCTGGTGCGCTATTTCTCGCAGCCGGAGGTTTTGGAGCGGATGATCCGCCTCACCGACAGTTCCCGGGATTACGATGTTGTCCACCGGCTGGGCGAGATCGCCTGTCCCACGCTGATCCTCTCCGGATCAGAGGATGGGCTGGTGCCCGTCACAGAGCAGCAGCTCCTCCACGAACGGATCTCCGGCAGCGTCCATGTGACCCTCAACGGCAGCGGTCATGCCAGTATGTACGAGGTTCCCGACGCCTTTGCGGCATTGGTGGCAGGCTTTGCCGCGCTGGGAGATCAATCCATTTCCATTTAAGACGAAGGGCCCCTCCGGCCCGAAAAGGAGATTCTTATGGAGAAAAAATATCTTGGCATCGGCGGGGAAGTCCTGGCTTACCTGGACGAGGGGGCGGGAGAGCCCATTCTCCTGCTTCACGGCAATATGTCTTCTTCGCTGCATTTCGAGCCGCTGATCCAACGGCTGCAGAGCCGGTGGCGGTGCGTTGCGCCCGATCTTCGCGGTTTTGGCGACAGCACCTATCGCCAGCGATTCGACAGTCTGGACGAGCTGGCAGAGGATGTGAGTCTGTTTATGGACCGGCTGGGGATCCGGTCTGCCTTTGTGGTCGGCTGGTCTACCGGCGGCGGCATCGGACTCAAGCTGGCGGCCATGCATCCTGAGAAGGTCAAAAGACTTTTCTGTATTGAGGGCGCCGGACATCGGGGCTACCCCATCTTTGAAAAGGACGCCGCCCTGCAAAGCACCGGCCGTCCTTATGAAAGCAAGCTCCAGATGTCCGGCGACCCGCTCCAGGTGGCACCAATGCTTCGCATCTTTGGCAGCAAAGACACCGCTGCCATGACCGCCATCTGGGACGCCACCATCTATCCGGCGAAAAAGCCCTCGCCGGAGCAGTCGGCTCGCTGGATCGCGGAAACGCTCAAGCAGCGCAATCTTCTGGACGTGGATTGGGCGCTGGCCACTCTCAATATGTCGGAGGATCCGGGGGCTTACGGTCCCGGCGACGGCAGCATCGGCAAAGTGCGCTGTCCTGTGGCTCTCACCTCCGGGCAACTCGACATGGTGGTTCCGGAAGCCATGGTGCTGGATAATCTCCGTGCGCTTGGCGACCGGGGGACGCTCCTTCGGTATGAAAACTGCGGCCATTCCCCGCTGGCAGACTGCCCCGACCGGCTTTCCGCCGATATCGAGCAGTTTTTCTCGGCGTGAGCCGAAGGGCTGCAAACAAAAGCACTTCGCAACCGCGTCACAGATCGTTCTGCGATGGCAAAAGCGCCGAAAATCGTTGATTTTCGGCGCTTTTCAATGGGTTTCGCACGGAGGAATCGAGACAGCGGCAGGCTTTTTGCCTGCGGCCTGCATAGATCATTTCATTCGTTTCTCAAAGCGGAACATCTCGTCGGGGCCCTCATCGGCAAGCCTTTCGCCGTCGAATTCCGATTCATTGGGATCACGGTGCATGGCGCAGAAGAACTCCACGATATGAAAACCGCAGCGATTGACATAAAAGTGAATATTCCGCTTCTCGAAATACGGCGTACAGGTCTCCCAGACCTGAGTTTCTGGATAGAGCCGCTCCGTTTCGCGCCAGGCTGCCTGACCGATACCCCTGCTATGAACGGCGGGATCGACAAACAACAAATCCAAATGGTTGCGCTGTGTTTCCGGATGAATCATTACCACCAGCCCGCCGACGATTTTCCCGTCCAGACGGATCCGGTATGCTTCGCCGCCGTCGATGCTCCGCTCAATGGTCTTACGGGAGATGATTTCACCGTCTTCTTCAAAGTGGTCGTCCCGAAGGCCGAACTCCTCCACGGCGCCATATTGGAAAGCATATTGATTGTCGAGGATGAATTGCTCCCGGTCGTCTGCCGTGAGCGGAGTGAGAGTGACGTTCCGTTCTTTCATATTGACCTCCATAAAAAATGCCCGGAAACAAGCGGCCAAAGCCGATCGTTCCGAGCGCACCCGGCATCTTATCCGACAGGCGGCCTGCAAAGCAAGCGCTTTACGATCCCCTACGCTGCGGCGTACTGTCCTCCGATGACCGATATTGATTGTATTATAAGGCAAATCCGCGGAAAAAGCAAGCCGGGAAAACAAGAGAGGATGTAAGGCCCTTGATATTCGCGCCGATGAAGCCGCAGTCAGAAATCCCGCACAATGACTTTTGGGATGTTGCGGGCGAGACCCCCAAAAGACCGCGAGCGTGTAAAAATCCTGGAACGGAAGGCGGTATGCGGAGATATGAGCAAAGCCGTAGCAAGCCAAAAACTACGGGATAAGGAATTGTGATTTTGTCACGGATTTTTGAAAAATCATTCTGTATAATATAACGGTTATCAATTCATGGAGGTGCTATTATGGCTGTATTTTCCAAAAGCAAAAGAAAAGCGCAGGTATCCTTGCGCGATTGTGTTGCCTGCGGATGCTGCGTCAAGGCGTGTCCCATGGCGGCAATACGAATTGTCAAAGGGGTATTTGCCGAGGTGGATGCAACTAAATGTGTTGGCTGCGGCAGATGTGTCAAAGAATGTCCGGCAGCGGTCGTTGCGATTGCGGAGGTGCCTGCATGAAAAAGAACTGGTACGACAATCTGTGGATTGTCTCTCTGATATATCTCCTTCTCGGATTTTTCAATATCCTGTTTGCGTGGGCGGGATTGTTTTGCTTTTTTATTCCACTTGTTGTTTCCGTCGCAGGCGGCGGCAAGATATATTGCAACCGATACTGCGGGCGCGGGCAGCTTTTTGCACTTTTCGGGGGCCGTTTTGGCTTGTCAAGAAAGAAAAACCCGCCGAAATTTTTGAAAAGCAGATGGTTTCGCTATGGCTTTCTCATTTTCTTTTTCACAATGTTTTTCCTGATGCTATGGAATACCTGGTTGGTGTTTGCTGGCGCCCGGGAGCTGCGGCAGGTGGTAAAGCTGCTATGGACCTTCAAACTGCCATGGCATTGGGCGTATCACGCAGCGTCGGTAAAACCGTGGGTAGCGCAGTTTGCGTTCGGCTTTTACAGCGTCATGCTCACGTCTACGGTTCTCGGCTTTATCACCATGCTGCTTTTCAAACCCCGTTCATGGTGTGTCTACTGTCCAATTGGTACTATGACGCAGCTCATTTGCAAGGCCAAGTGCGGGAAAATGTGAGTTAGTCACAGAAAACGGATCAGGAACCGGTTATAATAATTTTAGAAGAGAAAGAGGATCGAAGGGCTTTTGGATTTGGAAAAAATAAGCCTGCGGAAAACAGAGTGGATAACAAGGAGTACCCGGTATGAGAAAAATGATACTTCCTCTTGCACTGTCGCTGATACTGCTGCTGAGCGCATGCGGCGCCCAAGTACCAGAAACGGATAACGGCGCGGCGGACAAGGGAGCGTCCGCTGCAACAGATGCTTCCCTGCGCTCCTTCACAGCGCTTGATCTTGAAGGAAACCAGGTGGACGAGAGTATTTTTGCCGATTATGAACTTACCATGATTAATATTTGGGCAACTTACTGCGGTCCCTGCTTAAACGAAATGCCTGACCTTGGAAAATTGGCGGTCAATTATGCGGACAAAGGGGTGCGCATTGTGGGGATTGTTGCCGACGTGCGGCAGAACGCCGATGGAAGCTTCGACTCCCAGATGGTGAACACAGCGAAAGAACTGGTACGGAAAACGAATGCAAACTATCTGCATCTGCTGCCCAGCAAGGATCTTGTCACTGCCAAACTGAGTCAGGTCAGCGCCGTTCCGGAGACCATTTTTGTTGACAGCATGGGCAATCTTGTCGGCAATTCCTATATCGGCTCCAGAAGCGGAGACAGTTGGGCGGCCATCATTGATGAATTGCTTTCGGAGATGCAAGGCGAATTGAAATGAAAGCAGAGGTACCGTTCATGAACGATGCACCCATTTTGAAGGCTTCCAAAAAGCGAGGGCCTATCCCAACAGCCGCGATTATTATCGTGGCTGTTGGGCTTATCCTTTTTGGCGTTTATTCCGGTGAAGCGGCAGAGGTTTTTCAAAAAGCCGTAAACATCTGTCTTGAATGCATTGGGGTGGGCTGATGAAACAGTGGAAGCGGCATATGATACAGGCGGTTTCGGCGTTGCTGCACAATCCTTATCTGAGCAATTTTCTCACAGGGAGAGTGCATCGGGGAAAGACAAAGCATCTGTGTGTGCCGGGGCTAAACTGTTATTCCTGTCCCGGCGCGGCGGGAGCATGCCCCATTGGCTCGCTGCAGGCGGTGATAGGCGCCAGGACAAAGAACGTTTCATATTATGTTTTTGGGACGATATTGCTGTTTGGCGTCTTGTTTGGCCGCTTTATCTGCGGGTTTCTGTGCCCGTTCGGTTTTGTTCAGGATCTGCTGCACAAGATCCCGTTGTCAAAACCCAGCTTGCCCAAACGTCTGGACAAAACCCTGCGCTGGGGCAAATATTTTGCGTTGGCCGCCGTGTTGATACTGCCGGCGGTTCTGACCGACAGCTACGGGATCGGCGCGCCGTTTTTCTGCAAATACGTTTGTCCTGCGGGAACGCTGGAAGGCGGCATTCCGCTGGCCATAGCGAATGAAGCGGTGCGTGGCGCGCTCGGGCTTCTGTTTTCCTGGAAAATGGTCGTTCTTATCGCTGTGATCGTTGGTTCCGTGCTATTGTATCGACCGTTCTGTAAGTATTTGTGTCCCTTGGGAGCAATTTATGGTTTGCTCAACCGATTCAGCGTTTATCAAATGAAAGTGGATGAAAATGCCTGCGTGCATTGCGGCAAATGTGAACAGGTCTGTAAAATGGGTGTGAATGTTACACAAGACATGAATTCCACCGAGTGTATTCGCTGCGATCATTGTAAAACTGTCTGTCCGACGCATGCCATCAAATCAGGCTTCTTTGTCAAGGATTAAGAAAACGGTATTTTACGACTCTGCAAACCCGTGAAACTTGCGGATAACGAGCCCGTCCACGATTCCGCTTGTGCGTAAATCAGCCTCCGGGCGAAACATATCGCAACATTTGCGTGATCGTCTCGCGGGCCGCCCCTAAAGGCGGGGGAAGAATATCGCGGGTGATTTTCCTGGCGGTGCTTTTTTCTGCCGTACGTTCCTCCGGCAGACAGGAAGCCAGACGCTTATCAATGATGAGCATTCCGGTTATAAAGCGAATCCCCGGCAGGACGCGGGAGCGGGGGACTGTTTCTGCCCCGCATAATAAAAACGACAGGCGAAAGCCTGTCAAACGAAAAATCGAGTGGTCATAATGCAAATCCGTTATGACCACTCGATATGTGCAAGAGCGCGTAAAAGGACGCCAAACCATAGAAAGACCGCATAAAAGACAGCACAGGATAGCGCGGCAAGCCGGAATTGTCAGCATCTCATAAACCCACAGCAGCCTATCTCTGAAAAAGCAGAAAAGCCTAATGACTTATAAAAGGCAACTGTTTTAGGAGTATTGTCTGTAGTCAGCTCGATTTGTCTTACATCTGGATATCTGTCAAGGACGACTTTCAGCAGAGCAGTTCCTACTCCTTTGCGCTGATGTCTTGGAAACACTAAAATATCCTGAACGAATACGATAGTAAATCCATCGCCAACAACTCTGATGATTCCAAGCAACTCATCGTTTTCGTATGCAGCCAAAATGAGTAAGGAATTTTTGAATCCTTGTTCCAATGCGGGCATGCTTTCTGTATACGCCGTCCAGACCGCGCCACATCAAACCGAAGGACGGCATCCCGCGAAATAACCCATCCGGGGCGTTTGTCACAAAAACCGGAGCATTTGTTCCGGTTTTTTGCACTTGCCCAAGGCTCTATCCTGGTGTATAATGACAGCAGAGGTGATTGTATGAGTTCTATTGTTCTATACCATGGCTTTCGTGGAGGTATTGACGGAGCAATAAAGCCGGTCAGTAAAAGAGGAAATAGATCAAACAGTTCACACATGGGTGAGCAACTTCTCAAGTAGAATAACAAGTACACTGAATGGCTATATCCAAGATGGTGTGGAAACCCTGCGCTCAGCGGCTTCCGGCAACAGCGGAGGCGCAGCGGGCTATTCCCTTACGAAAGCCTATACGTATCTGATTGTTTCCGCAAAGGTAACGGTGAAACCCACCATCCTGGGCTCCGGCTGGTTCTCCGAGGACGGAAGGCCCCTCAGCCAGGCGAGCAATACAATGACTGCAAGCAGCTTCTGGACCTATCTATACACTACAACAGGAGGATATTAACATGAAGAAACGAGTTTTTGCCCTGCTGCTCTGCGGCCTGCTGCTGCTGAGCCTGGCTGCCTGCGGAGGCGGCGGCACCACCAATCCCTCTCCCGCGCAGACGGGAAACGCTACTCAGGCACATGGAGGCGCGTCTGACACTGGCGAAAAGCCAGGTACGGAAGTAAAAGGCTTGGCGTTGACTGATTATTCAGATATGGCATACGGGTATAGCATGCTCTGCCCGGATTTGTGGATGTCTGAGCTCCAGTATACAGATTGCTGGACGTTGAAAGATAAAGACGAGAATAATAGTGCTATTTTTGCGTTCTCAGAATATCATCCAGAACCTGTGTTTTATGATGACAAAACAGCTGAGGTAAAGAATCCCCAAGAACTGTTGGATTGTTTCCTTCCGATGATCAGAGATATCCTGAGGGGAAAAACATCTGCATCCCCGGGAGAAACGATTACTGATATTAAATGGAATGAAGTATCTGTCTCCGGCCTTCCCGCAGCTGAGTTCCGGGGAGCCATTGACGGTGGCAAACTCGGGAGTTTGGGCATCACAGGTATCTGCGTTGTAGGCGAAAAGAGGCCATATGTTTTCTGGGCAACTGACCTCTCCAAGGATCAGTCCTATCTGGATATGGCCCAGGAGGTTCTGGAGGCTTGTGTCGCCAACTTCAAGGAGGGCTCCTGACGGAGCCGGGAGCTCTGGGAAAAAGTTCCCATTGACAAATTGATCCGCGCTTGGCCGGGGCTGCACACAGTCGATGAAGAAATGGCAGCAGAAATCATCATCAGTGATTTTCATCTGACTGAGCACGGAACCCCAAAAGGCTACGATACAAGGCGTATGCCACATCCTTGTCGAGCCGAACGATCAATCGTATCATCCAGATCGGAAGCAGCTGCTTGTTGCTTCCGATCTTCTCTTTGTGCCACCAACAAAAACAAGAAGAAGGGATATAAAATGAAATCTGAAAATAAAGTCTGCTCTACTTGCAGGCACTTCCGGTAATTCGAGCGACCCTTCCAGCGCGAAGATGGTGCGGTGATTTACGGTTGGGTATGATACCCAGCAAAAGGAACTGGCCGAGCAAATCAAAGCGACGCGGAAGGCGCTGGAAAAAGCTTCCTCCAAGACGCTGACGAAGGAGGCGTTCCTGTCCACCGTCCGCAAGTACACCCGCGCAAAAAAGCTGACTCCGGAAATGCTCAACGAGCTGATCGACCACATTGAGGTTCATCAAGCGGAAAAGGTAGACGGCGTGTGGGAGCAGCGAGTGACGATCTACTACAACGTCATCGGCCCGATCATCATCCCGGAGGATCTTCCGCTGCCAGTTCCAGACGTAACCGTGAACACCCGAAGGGGCGTCAACGTCAGCTACGCCGGAGCATAAAAAAGCGAGTGAACTCACAGCAAAAGATACTGTAAGATCACTCGCTCTGGTCCGAGTGGCGGGATTTGAACCCACGGCCTCTTGGTCCCGAACCAAGCGCGCTACCAACTGCGCTACACCCGGATGAATGGTAAAATGCGAAAACGGGGGGGTGATTGTACGCTGTGCCCGGATATTAGGAACAATAAAAACCGATATCCGCTGCCACGCTCAAATATTATAGCGGAGCGCGGGAGATTTGTCAAGGAAAAGTCGCGTATTCCGGAAAATCTGTTGACAAACGCCAAAAGCGACAGTATAATGATCCCAACGGCAAAGAAGGGAAGGAGTACCCTGTATGCAAAGCAAAGAGAGGGCGCGGCTGGTGCGAGCGCCTGCTGAGCGGCGGGGGAAGGTCGTCCCGGAGCCGCGGGGCCGAACGAGCAGTAAGTCCCGCCGTTTTCCGCGTTAAGGAGAGCCGCAGAAGGCAAAAGTGCGCGCGTTTTGCG